>NZ_JBEOSP010000018.1:129727-180772 GCF_040303105.1 Kitasatospora sp. NPDC096128
GCGAGACGCGGCGGGTCCGGCTGGTGACCGAAGCTGTCGATGTAGGAGACCAGGCCGTCGTAGGCGACGTCCTCGTCCAGCGGCACGGATCGAACCGTCCGCCCCTCTGCGGTCGACGCTGAAAGTCCTTCGGGGGTCGATTCCGAGGCTTCCGGTCGTCGCTGCCGGTGTCAGGGTTCGGGATGGGCCAGGCGGCCGAGCAGGGCCACCGCGTCGGCGAGGGGGACCGGCTGGAAGAACTGCGCGTCGACGTGCTCGACGGCGGCAATCGCGCGGGGGGCCAGGTCGGCGCCGAGGCTGGTGACGCGCAGGCGCTTGGAGCGGGTGTCGGCCGGGTCGACCTCGCGTTCGATCAGGCCCTTCTGCTCCAGGGTGCGCAGCACCTGGGAGGTCATCTTGACGTCAGTGCCCGCCTGGCGGGCGAGGGCCAGCTGGTTGGGGTGCTCGCCCTGGCCGTTCAGCCACCAGGCGCAGGCGAGCAGCACGAACTGAACGTGGGTCAGGCCAAGAGGCGTCAGGGCTGCGGCAATGCCGCGCTGCCAGCGCAGTGTGGCGTGCCAGAGCAGGAATCCGGGGCTGTCTCCGGGGTTCAGTGTTCTCAGCTCCGTGCCGCGAGGTCGACGAGCGCGGCCATGGTCTCGGGCCAGTCCGCGGTGATGCCCGGCCCGATCTGCGGGCCGACCTCGTCGGCGCCTTCACCGGTGATCTCCATCCGGTACACCACCCGGGTGCGCTCCTGGTCGAGCGGGACGAGGCGGTGGGTGGTGCGCAGGACGAGGCCGTCGAAGCGGGCCTCGTCGGTGAACAGTTCACCCTTGCTGACTTCGGTGACGCACAGCGCCACCGGCTCTTCCCCGGGCGGGGTCATGGTGATCTCGGCACCTTCGGCGAACGGGCCCCGGAACTCGATCTTCTCGATCTCGGCGTTCCAGGCGCCCCAGTTCTCCACGTCGGCCCAGAGCCGCCAGATCGCCTCGCGTGCGGCGTCGGTCTCGATGCTGTGCTCGTACACCCACATGGTGGTCTCCTCGGCTCGTTGATCTACGCATAGACTATCTCGGCGGAGATCATCCGTCCAGCGATGAACCACCCCCGCCCCACGGTGCGCGACGCACCCGCTCGAACCACCGCTCTCGCCCCCACCCCGGGTACACCCCGGTCCACACCCACGCGTTCCCGGCACGGCACCCACCACCGCGGCAACCCCCGAAGGACTTTCGGCGTCGACCACTCAGGGCCTGTCTCCCGGGTCCTTGCCTGATCCGACCAAACCCGGGGGACAGCCCCTGCGCGTATCTTGGGCCCCATGCCCGCCAAGTCCCGTACGTACCAACCGCAGAAGGTCCGCGCCGCGCTGGCCGCCCAGACCGGGGCGCTGCGCGCCGCCGTGGCGGGCCTCGGCGACGAACAGCTGGACCTGCCGACCAGGCTGGGGGACTGGCGGGTGCGGGAGCTGCTCGCGCACCTGGCCCTCCAACTCGACTTCGTCCCCGCGCACCTGGACGACCCGCTCCAGGGGCGCCCGCCGCTCGACCTGCCGGGCTGGGTGGCGGCGGTCGGCACGGTGGCGCCGCTGCTGGACGAGCAGGCCCGGGAGCGCGCCGCGGCGGACTTCGGCGGGGACGCGGCCGCCGTCGCGGCGGCCTTCGGGCGCGCCGCCGACGCGCTGACCGGGCTGCTGGCCGAACCCGAAGCCGCCGACCCGGTACGGCGGTTCGAGATCCGGCTCGGCTCGATGACGCTCGCCGACATGCTGGTCACCAGGCTGGTCGAGACCGTCGTGCACGCCGACGACCTGGCCGACGCCCTCGGCCCCGCGGCCTTCCCGCACGACCGCCAGGCCCTCGCCGCCGTCACCCGGCTGCTCGCCGACGCCCTGGCCGTCCGGGCCCCCGGTGGCGCGGTCGAGCTGCGGATCCCGCCGTACGCCGTGGTCCAGGCCGTCGAGGGCCCCCGGCACACCCGCGGCACCCCGCCGAACGTGGTCGAGACCGACCCGCTGACCTGGATCCGGCTCGCCACCGGCCGCCTGCCATGGGCTGCGGCGGTGGCCGACCACCGGGTGTCCGCCTCGGGGGAGCGCAGCGACCTGGCGGAGTACCTGCCGGTGCTGGGATAGGCCTGCCTAGCGGATCTGCCCGGCTAGCGCCTCGGCGGCCCTGAGCAGCGGTTCACCGGCGAGGGCCGGGTCCGGGGCGTCCTGGCCGACGGTGTTCTGGTCGAGCATCAGCACCAGGTCGCCCTCACCGTGCAGGGCGATCCGGGAGACGGCGGCCGTGCCCTGGCCCGGGGTGAGCCTGGTCTGCCCGACGGAGGGGCGGTCGGTGGAGAACCGGGTCAGCTGGTCCAGGCTGAGCCGCCCGGCGTGCTGGATCCTGGGGAGCATCGTGCTGACGCCGTAGTCGTTCTTCGACACGGCCAGCAGGTCGATGTCGACGGTGGACGGGCCGACCGTGTACGAGCAGGTGATCTGGGCGTTCGGGGGTATGGCCGGCATCTCGGGCATGGTCGGCGGGTGGGTGGCGCCCGACGGCCAGGGCTGGGCCGGCACTCCGTCGCCGGCGTTGCCGGTGACCGAGCGCCCGTCCGTGACGGCGGGGGCGACGGCGCCGCTGATCCCGGCAGCGGCGGTCGCCTTCGCGAGGTCGAGGCCGAACGGGCAGCTGGTGGACTTGTTCTTGACCAGGTCGAGGGCGGTCGACCGGACGCGGTCGTAGGACAGCGGTCCACCGCCGGTGCCGGGGCCGCTGTCGGCCGAGGACGAGCAGGCGGCGGCACCGAGGGCGAGCCCGGTGGCGGCGAACACGGCGGCGAGCTTTCGGCGTTGGGCAGCGGTCATGATCGCAGGGTAGGCCGTGGTCGTACCGGCGGTCTGCCGATCCGGTCTCAACTCCGTTCCGAAGGGCGACCCCGGACCCTAGGGCACGGCCGGGCCGCTCAGGTAGCTGCCCTCGGCCGAGTACGGCCAGGCGTTGGGCGCGCAGCCCTTGAGGCCGTAGATCTGCTGCATCATCGCGGGCGCGGGCTTGCCGGGGCCGGGGCAGGTCTCGTGCCCGTGACCGATCCGGTGGCCGACCTCGTGGTTGACGATCAGGGCCCGGTACTCCTCCAGCGGGCCGCTGAACTGGGGTGAACCGGTGTTCCAGCGCTTGGAGTTGACGAGCACCTGGTTGCCGACGTTGCAGTTGACCTCGCCGTGGGTGTCCAGCCCGGAGGCGCCGCAGATCTTGTCGACGGTGGCCGGGGAGGCGATCTTCACGGTGAAGTCGTAGGAGCCGCCGGCGACCAGCTGGAAGGCGTTCTTGCGGTCGTTGGTCCAGCCGCGGGGGTCGCCGAGGATGCCGTGGATCTGTGCGGCGGCGGACGCGGCGTCGATGCCGATGCCGTCCTCGACCTCCACCCGGTAGCGGCGCACGGTGCCGCGCCCGACCGCCTTGGCGTTGGCGGGGGCGATGCTGAAGGTGCCCGAGCCCTTGGTGGGGCCGGGGTCCGGGCCGGTGGGCGCGGGTGCGGGGGTGGTCGCCGGGGGCGGGGTGGGTGTGATGGCGGGGCTGGGGGCCGCCGGTGCCGCCGACGGGGTGCCGGACACCTGCTCGGCGGGCGGGGCGACCCGGGCCTGGGCGGTCGCGGCGGGAGCCGGGGTGTCCGGGGTGCGGTTCAGCACGAAGACCGCGGCGCCCAGCAGCAGGACGGAGACCACCAGTGCCGTGAGCATGCCAGGGCCGATCCTGCGGCGTGTCCGGCGGCGGCGTCGGCCACCGCGGTCGTTCCTGGAAGGCGCGGCTCGTCGGCGGGCGGGTCTTGCGGCTGGCACGAGCGACACCCTGGCATGCGAACGGGTGAATGTCTACATACGGGGTATGCAGCGGGCGGCTCCCGGCGCTCCGCCGCGGCCGGGCGGTTGACCCCGGCGCCCCGGATGGCAGACTGCACCCCATGGCGATTCACAAGAATCTTCTCGACGGCCCCGAACCGACCCTCCTGCCGGAGGACGAGCAGCCCTACCGGATGCTGGCGGAGGAGTCCGCCTCACCCACCCAGGTGGCCGCGGACTTCCCGACCTTCTGCCTCGCCTGGGCCATGCTCGCCGACGACGCCTACGCGGCCGGTCGTCACGTCGAGTCGTACGCCTACGCCCGCACCGGCTACCACCGGGGCCTCGACGCGCTGCGCCGCAACGGCTGGAAGGGCCACGGGCCGGTGCCGTGGGAGCACCGCGGCAACCGCGGCTTCCTGCGCTGCCTGGCGGCGCTCGCCCGGGCGGCCGGCGCGATCAAGGAGACCGAGGAGGAGGCCCGCTGCTGGCAGTTCCTGAAGGACAGCAGCGCGGAGGCGTACGCGGAGCTCAAGCAGTCGACCGAGCTGTAGTCGTCCGAGCTGGAGCCGTCCGAGCTGGAGCCGTCCGAGCTGTAGGGGCCCGGACGTGACCGTCCCCCCGGTGGATCGTCCACCGGGGGGACTCGTCATTCCGGGTGCCCGTCGCTTCGGGTGCCCGTCGCTTCGGGTGCCCGGCAGGCCGGGCACCCGTTGCTCCGCGCTCGTTACTTCAGGCGCTTGCCGGCCGAGCGCAGCTGCTCGGCGGCCTCGACCACGCGGGCGGCCATGCCGGCCTCGGCCAGCTTGCCCCAGGTGCGCGGGTCGTAGGTGTTCTTCTTGCCGACCTCGCCGTCGACCTTCAGCACGCCGTCGTAGTTGGCGAACATGTGGCCGGCCACCGGGCGGGTGAAGGCGTACTGGGTGTCGGTGTCCAGGTTCATCTTCACGACGCCGTTCTCCAGCGCGGTGGCGATCTCCTCGGCGGTCGAGCCCGAGCCGCCGTGGAAGACGAAGTCGAACGGGTCGGTCTTGCCGTACTGCTTGCCGATCGCGTCCTGCAGCTCGCGCAGCAGCTCCGGCTTCAGCACGACGTTGCCCGGCTTGTACACGCCGTGCACGTTGCCGAAGGAGGCGGCCAGCAGGTAGCGGCCCTGCTCGCCCAGGCCCAGCGCCTCGGCGGTGCGCACGGCGTCGTTGACGGTGGTGTAGAGCTCGTCGTTGATCTCGTGGGTGACGCCGTCCTCCTCGCCGCCGGTCGGGGTGATCTCGACCTCAAGGATGATCTTGGCGGCGGCGGCCACGGCCAGCAGCTCCTGGGCGATGGCCAGGTTGTCGGCGAGGGTCTCGGCCGAGCCGTCCCACATGTGCGACTGGAACAGCGGGTTCTCGCCCTTGGCCACGCGCTCGGCGGAGACCGCCAGCAGCGGGCGGACGTAGCCGTCCAGCTTGTCCTTCGGGCAGTGGTCGGTGTGCAGCGCGACCGTGATGTCGTACTTGGCGGCGACGATGTGGGCGAACTCGGCGAGCGCGACCGCGCCGGTCACCATGTCCTTGTTGTGCTGGCCGCCCAGGAACTCCGCGCCACCGGTCGAGATCTGGATGATGCCGTCGCTCTCGGCCTCGGCGAAACCACGCAGCGCGGCGTGCAGGGTCTGCGACGAGGTGACGTTGATGGCCGGGTAGGCGAACTTGCCCGCCTTGGCCCGGTCCAGCATCTCGTTGTAGACCTCGGGAGTTGCGATGGGCATGCGATCCGCTCCTGTCGGGTTGCGGCGTACGGACGGTGCTGTCCGACGCTGTGTACGCCTTCGTGACGACTCCGTGCCGGCCCGCCGACGCGCGGCGCTGCGGTGTGGCTCTCCGGCACCAAGGTTCGAGGCGACCTCCGCGGTACGGCCATGAGGGTGGTGGCTGCCGCGGACCGGACGCCGGTGTCATCTTCCCAGACTCGTGCCCGCAGGTCAGCAGGAGCCCGCCTGTCGGGACGTCGCAGCGGCGGGGCTCGGCCGGAACTCGTCGTCGGACCCTGGCGGGGGTGCGGGGGCTTGGCCGGAAGCCGCCGGAAAGGTACGACCGCTATCCTGCGCCCGTGGACTACAACCAGCTGGCCGTCAACCTGCTCGACGCCAAATCCCTGATCTCGTCCCTCGGCGCCATCGGGCTGATCGCGATCATCTTCGCGGAGACCGGCCTGCTGGTCGGCTTCTTCTTCCCGGGCGACTCGCTGCTGATCCTGGCGGGCGTCGCGGCCTCGAACGCGGCCTCCTCGGTGCTCGGCGACGGCGCGAAGCTGCCGATCGCCGTACTGCTCGTGGGCTGCCCGATCGCGGCGGTCGCCGGTGCCCAGCTGGGGCACCTGATCGGCGCCAAGGTCGGACCGAAGATGTTCGACAAGCCCGATTCGAAGATCTTCCGCCGCGAGTACGTGGTGAAGGCGGAGGAGTACTTCAACAAGTTCGGCTCGGGCAAGGCCGTCGTGCTGGCCCGCTTCATGCCGATCATCCGGACCTTCCTGAACCCGGTGGCCGGCACCCTGGAGATGCCCGCCAAGACCTTCTTCCTGTGGAACGTCATCGGTGGCGTGCTCTGGACCGAGTCCATGCTGCTGATCGGCTACTTCTTCGGCGACGCGCTCGCCCCGGTGATCGACAAGTACCTGATCCCGGCCGTGCTGCTGATCGTGCTGCTGTCGATCTCGCCGATCCTGATCGAGGTCGTGCGGGAGCGCCGCAAGAAGAAGGCCGGTGTGGTCGAGGCCCCGGCCGCCGACGCGGCAGCGGGCGGCAGCGGGCGGCACCGGCGCGGCTGAGGCGTTCGCGGCCGCTGACGGCTGCTGACGGCCGCTGACAGCCGCTGACGGCCGCTGACGGCCGCTACGGCGTAAAGGCGGAGGGCCGGGCCCCGTTCCACGTGGTTTCACGTGAAACAGGGCCCGGCCCTTCGCTGTCGTGTCGTCCGTGCGGTCAGAGACCCAGGTCGGCCGCGGTGTAGGCGGTCACGTACGGCAGGCCCTGCGCCTCGACGGCGGCTGCGCCACCGCGCTCGACGATCACCGCGACGCCGACCACCTCGGCGCCCGCCTCACGCAGCGCTTCGACGGCCGTCAGCACCGAGCCACCGGTGGTGGAGGTGTCCTCGACCGCCAGCACCCGGCGGCCCTTCACGTCGGGGCCCTCGATCCGGCGCTGCAGGCCGTGCGCCTTGCCGGCCTTGCGGACCACGAAGGCGTCCAGCTGCTGCCCGCGCGCGGCGGCGGCGTGCAGCATCGAGGCGGCCACCGGGTCGGCGCCCAGGGTCAGGCCGCCGACGGCGTCGTACTCCAGGTGGGAGGTCGCGTCCAGCATCACCCGGCCGACCAGGGGGGCGGCCTCGCCGTCCAGCGTGATCCGGCGCAGGTCGACGTAGTAGTCGGCCTCCTTGCCGGAGGAAAGGGTGACCTTGCCGTGCACGACGGCCTTGTCCTTGATCTGTGCCAGCAGGGCGTCGCGGTCGTTGCTCATGAGCGTTCAGTCTAGGGCCCGGCCCGGGCCTCCCGCCTGCGGGGCAGCGCCGGAAGCCGGGTCTCAGCGGCGACGCAGCGCCCGGACCAGCACCACAGCGCCGCCCAGCAGGGCCACCGAGCCGCCGATCACCCACGGCACCGCACTGCGGCCGCCGGCGCCCGGCACCACGATGCCACCGGCCTCGCCGCCCCAGCGGGACGCCGCCCGGGCCCGCGCGCTGCGGGACGGCAGCGCCGGGGCGTACCGGCCGCGCGGCGGGGCGTGGTCCACCTCCTCGGCCGAACGGCCGACGATGCTGCGGCGGACCGGGCCGGAGAGCTCCGGCTCGTCCTCGTAGGCGAACAGCGGCTCGACCGGGAGCTCCTCGGCGACCCCGTCCTGCGGGCCGCCGGCCTCGGCGGTGTTGCCATTGTCGTGGTCGTCGATGTCGTCATCGTCGTCGTCGGAGCCGGTGGGGAGGCCGAAGCGCTCGGCATCGGCGTCGGAGAAGGCGATCAGGTCGGAGAGGTCGTCGTCCAGGTCGTCGCCGGGCTGGTCCTGGCGCTCCTCGATGAACACCACCTCGGCGTCGGTCCCGGTCTCGTCCTCGTCCTCGGACCCCGTCCCGGCCTCGTCCGCGGTCTCGGCGGCGGCCTCGTCGGTGAGCTCCTCGTCGTCCTCGGCCGGGGCGTCCGGGGAGGCGAGCGCGGTGGCGAAACGCTCCAGCAGACGGCGGCCGACGGCGTCGAGGGTCTCGGCGTCGAACTCGGTCAGCCGACCGGTGGCGCTCAGGTCGCCGGTGAAGCGGACCGTCGCGGTGCCGTCCTCGGCACCCTCCGCGACGCTCACCCGTACGGTGGCGGTCGCCTCGCCGCTGCCCCGGACCTCCTCGCCCTCGGCGAGCACGGTCAGCACCCCGCCCCGGCCCTCGATCAGCGACAGCACGCCCTTGTAGGTGATCGTCGAGCCGCCGATCCGCAGCTTCAGCCGCCCACCGATCTCCTCGGCCGGCCCGGCCCCGACCGCCGCCGGCTCGGTGCTCAGTCCCGGCACGCTCCGCGCCAGCAGCGCCGGATCCTGCAAGGCCTGCTGCACCAGCTCTGCGGACATCGGGACGACAACCTCATGCTCCATGCCACGGAGCCTACCGACTGGGCCCCGCCCGGTCCCTACCCACCACCGCCCGACTTTCCCCTGCCGGCCCCCGCCACCCGCCGGCCCCGCCACCCGCCTCACCCGTCCGAAGCCGTGCCGCCCCGCCCGGGCTGCCTCAGCGGGGGCCCAGGAGGGTGAGCGGGGCCGGCGGGCGGGGCGGGCGGAGGGCGGTGAGGCGGGTGGCGGAGTCGCGGAGGCTGTCGGGGGTGAGGGCGCGGGGTGGCGGAGCGTCCGGGGCGAGGGTGAGCGGGGGCGGGGTGGCGGCGGCGAGCAGGAAGTCCTGGGCGGTGTCCCGCGGGCCGGGGCGACAGCCGGCGGCGGCGCCGCCCTCGACCGCGTACGGGGTGGTCCGCAGCCCGGCCGCCCGTAGGCCCGACTCGATCCGCCAGAGGCCGTCGGCGTCCCCGGCGTCACCGCCCGCGCGGACGGCGATCCGGCCGCCGGGGGCCAGCAAGCGGGCGGCGAGGCCGTAGAACTCCTGGGAGTGGAACTTGACCGGCCCGCCGTCCGAGGGCGCGGGCAGGTCGGCGAGCACCACGTCGTACTCCTCGTCGGGGGCGCCGCGCAGCCAGGCCATCGGGTCGGCCGCGGTGGTGCGGACCCGGGGGTCGTCGAGGGAGTGGCCGTCGAGGGCGGCGAGGCCGGGGTCGGTGCGGGCGAGCCGGGGGAGGGCCGGGTCGGCGTCGACGAGGCGGACGGTGCGGACGCCGCGGTGCCGCAGCACCTCCCGCAGGGCCAGGCCGTCGCCGCCGCCGAGCAGCAGGATCCGGGCGTCCGGCCCGGCGGCCATGGCGGGGTGGACGAGGGCTTCGCTGCCCCGGTACTCGTCGGGCCCGCAGACCGCGAGGCGGCCGTCGAGGTAGAGCCGGAGCGGGCCTTCGGAGGGGCCGGTGAGCACGATCTCCTGGTACCGGCTGCGGGTGGCGTAGCGGACCTGGTCGCCGTAGAGGGCGTGCCGGGCGGCGCGTTCGATCGAGTCGGAGCCGACGGCGGCCGCCGCGAGCAGGGCGAGGACGAGGGTGCAGCCGGCCCAGAGCAGCCGTCGTATCCGGGGGGCGGGTTCCTCGCGGAAGAGCCAGAGCACCACGGCGGAGCCGGCGACGGCGTTGACCGCCCCGGTGAGCAGGGCGCCGTCGCCGGGGCCGAGCCCGGGGAGGATGAGGAAGGGGAAGGCCAGGCCGCCGATCAGCGCGCCCACGTAGTCGGCGGCGAACAGGTCGGCGGCGGCGCGTCCGGCGTCCTCGCGCCGGATCCGTTGGATGAGGGTCATCAGCAGGGGGATCTCGGCGCCGATCAGGATGCCGATGAGGCAGGTGAGGCCGACCATGGCGGCCTGGTAGCGGCCGATCCAGGCCCAGCAGGAGTACAGGGCGAGGACGGAGAGCCCGCCGGTGAGGGCGAGGGCGCACTCGACGAGGGCGAAGGCGGTGGCGGGCCGGCGGGTGAGCCGTTTGGCGAGCAGCGAGCCGAGGCCCATCGCGAAGACCATGACGGAGAGCACGACGGAGGTCTGGGTGACGGTGTCCCCGAGCAGGTAGTCGCCGAGTGCCACGAGTTCGAGCTCGTAGACGAGTCCGCAGGCCGCGCAGACGAACGCGGCCAGCAGGACGGTCAGCCGGGCGAGCCGGGGGCGGGAGCGCAGCCGGGAGCGACGGCGGGCGGGCAGGGGGGTGAGGGTTCGCCCGGGCCTGGGTGGGGTGCCGTCGTCGAGGTCCACTCGCGGGCGTGCGGGCGGACCGGCCGGATGGTTGATCACGAACAAACGCTAGGGGACGTGCGGGACGGATGGCTGCGCCCATCCGACGGACAGCGAGGACCGTCGGATTGACGAATCGTTCCTGCGTACGATTCGTAGGCTTGTGCCGGGTGCCGAATGACCGGAGCGGTGCTGCTGCACGGGCTCTGGGCGTTCGGCTCGCGGGCCGTCACGGCCCCGACACCACCAGTGAGGAGCGGGTGCAGACCAGCTGCCCCTCCTGCGGGTAGGCGTGCCAGGTACGCCAGAGCAGCCGATCCGTGCCGCCCTGGGTGACCAGGGCGGTGAAGGCGCTCGGGTCGCCCGGGAAGACCCCGGCGAGGCCGCGCGGGTGCCCCTCGACCAGGGCCAGCAGCTCCTGGGCGCGGGCCGCGAAGTCGTGCGGGGGCAGGGCCTCGATACGGGCGGCGAACTCGTACTCCCAGCCGCCGACCTGCTTGGCCACCCGGGCCGGCAGCGGGGTGCGGCGGCCGGGCATGCAGGCGACGGTCTCCAGGCACTCGCCGGGGCCCGCCGAGATCACCACCTGGTGCGAGGCGCCCAGCAGTCGCAGCTGCAGGGTGCCGGAGGTTTCGGGGCGGCGGCCGCCGAGTCTCAGGTCGCGGACGGCGAGAGCGGGCAGCGGGTCGCCGCCGAGGCACCAGGCCAGGTCACCGGCGCGGGTGTCCGTGTAGGAGGTCTGCAGTGTGGTGAGCATGCTCGGCTCCGCGTTTCAGCTCCGTGCGCGCCCGCCGAGCAGCAGCGAGTAGGCCTAGGCGATGGCGAGGCTGTTCGTGGCTGTGCGGCCCTGGGCGCGGCCGACCGTGGAAGGAAGGATTCCGGCTGGAGATTCAGCAGCAGAGAAGCATGAATACGCCGGGTCCGTCGGTGATTTACCCAACTTTGTCAAGCATTCACCGTTTCGAGCACACCTGCTTCCCGGCTCTGATCGACCCGGTGTGCGAGTCTGCACAGCGCGCGCCCCTGCCACCGGCCCGTGCGCCGTGTGCGCCGGTTGTGCACTCTTCGAGCGCTTCGTGCGCCGCCACCTGTCGCACGCGGGGTACGGAGGGCGGTCCGGGTATGCCGGTCGGGCTGCCGGGCTTGCCTCGCAGGCAGCAAAGGAGCATGCCATCCAGGGGAGTTGAGGGCTAATCAGCGCGCCTGGCGGGCCAGAATTGGTCCCGTCTCAGGGGGCGCGCGAAACCCCAGCGCGCGCCGCAGCTATGCAACGCACCCCGGATGGCCGCACTCCTTTTGCACAAACCGCCCGCCAGACGGATAAGCGCGGCGCCGGTGGCCCGGCCAGGAGCCGCCGCGAGTCACGGGAGGGGTCGAGCACGGCCCCGATCAGCAGTCAACTCCTGTGCAGGGGCGTGCCGTTGGCCCGTCGCGAAGCGGCGGACGGGGCGGGACCGGCCACGGCGTACGGCCGGACGGCAGCAGTGGGCCCGCGCCGGTGCCGACGTTCCCCGGCCACGGACGGGCGGGGGAACGGCAGGATGGTCCGCGGACCGGTGTTCCGCCCTTCGTGAGCGACCAGGACGGCGAAGCGTTCCGCCGCTGAGCGGCTGGAACGTCGTCCACGGGGCCACGGGGGCTGCCACCGGCAGGGGGGAGTTGTGCAGGGTGGCGCTGCCCAGCGCTCATCCGACGGCGATTCGGGCTTGCCGGGTGCCGTCTGCTGTGACGGCTCCCGGTCATGGCGAACGGGCCCTGTCAGAGGCGCTGGAGTCGTGACACCGCCTCCCGGAGGACCTCGTCCTTCTTGCAGAAGGTGAAGCGGACCAGGCTGCGGCCGGCGTCGGGGTCGTCGTAGAAGACGGCGTTCGGGATGGCGACGACGCCGCAGCGGTCGGGGAGGGCGCGGCAGAACTCGATGCCGTCCTTCTCGCCGAGCGGGGTGATGTCGGTGGTGATGAAGTACGTGCCCTCGGGGGTGAAGGCGCGGAAGCCGGCCGCGGTGAGGCCGTCGAGCAGGAGGTCGCGCTTGCGGAGGAGGTCGGTGCGCAGGGTGGCGAAGTAGCTGTCGGGCAGGCGCAGGGCCTCCGCCACGGCGTACTGGAAGGGGCCGGCGCTGACGTAGGTGAGGTACTGCTTGGCGGTGCGCACGGCGGCGACCAGGGCGGGGCTCGCGGTGACCCAGCCGACCTTCCAGCCGGTGAAGGAGAAGGTCTTGCCGGCCGAGGAGATGCTGACGGTGCGCTCGCGCATGCCGGGGAGGGCGGCGAGGGGGTGGTGGGTGGCGCCGAAGACCAGGTGCTCGTAGACCTCGTCGGTGATCACCAGGAGGTCGTGCTCGATCGCGAGGGTGGCGATGCCGGCCAGCTCCTCGGCGGTGAGGACGGTGCCGGTGGGGTTGTGCGGGGTGTTGATCAGCAGCAGCCGGGTGCGCGGGGTGATGAGTGAGCGCAGCTCGTCCAGGTCGGGGCGGAAGGACGGCGCGCGGAGGGTGAGCGGCACGCGGACGGCGCCGGCCACGGCGATGCAGGCGGCGTAGGAGTCGTAGAACGGCTCGAAGGCGATCACCTCGTCGCCGGGTTCCAGCAGTGCGAGGAGCGCGGCGGCGATGGCCTCGGTGGCGCCGGCGGTGACGAGGACCTCGGTGTCGGGGTCGTAGGTCAGGCCGTGGAAGCGCTGCTGGTGCTCGGCGATCGCGGTGCGCAGCTCAGGAATACCGGGCCCGGGCGGGTACTGGTTGCCGCGGCCGCTCAGTACGGCGTCGGCGGCGGCCTGGGCGATCTCGCGCGGCCCGTCGGTGTCCGGGAAGCCCTGGCCGAGGTTGATCGAGCCGGTGGCCGTGGCCAGGGCGGACATCTCGGCGAAGATCGTCGTGCCCATCCCGGCCAGTCGGCGGTTCAGCAGCGGCCTGGTACCCATCGTCGGCTCCTCACGGCTCGTCGTCAGGGCCATCCTGGGGTAGCCGGGGGCCGGGGACAAGGCCGGCGGGGGCCGGAGCCGGGGAGAAGGCCGGCCGGGGCGGGTGCCGGTGCGGGTGCGGGAACGGAAACGGCCCGGCCGCCCGGCGGCGCCGGGGGCCGGGCCGCAGGGGTGCGGGCCGGGGCCGGGATCAGGCCTCCTCGCCGCCCTCGCCTTCGCCGTCCTCGCCCTCGATCTCGTTCTGCAGGCCGAGGCGCTCGACGATCCACTGCTCGAAGCCGACCGCGGCCTGGGTCCAGTTCGCGGTGGTGGTGACGAAGTAGTCCAGGTTGACGCCGGTGCCGACGATCATCTGGGCCTCGCCGATCAGGCGGACCACGCCGTCCTCGTGGGTGTGGGTGTACACCTTGGGCCACAGGGTCTCGCGGTTCCACTCGTCGATCAGGTCGAGGATCTCGCCCTTCTTCTCCAGCGGGTACGCGCGGTCGTAGAAGGCGCGGACCGCGAAGAGCTCCTTCTGCTCGCCGCGGAACATGTAGTAGACGCGGAAGCCTTCCCAGGGGGCGGTGAGGTCGCCCTCCTCGTCCACGACGTGCTTCAGCTGCATCTGGTCGAGCAGCTGGGCGACCAGGCTCTGCTCCGGGACGACGATCGGCGGAGGGCCGGCCGGTCGGCCACCCTGGCCGCCGGGCTGGCCGCCCTGGGGCACGCCGAACGACGGGATGGACGACGGGTCGATGCTCATGGGGGTCCTCTTCCTCAGTGCACGTGGTGGCCGGCAATGAGAGGCCGCCCTTTCCACCTCCCATCCTGCCTCATCCTGGGCGCCGCTCACAGGGGCACCGGGGGGCGCGTCGATCTTCCTCCGGGGGCGTCCGGAGGCCTTCGTCACGCACGGTGTCCGGGGTGCGGTGGCCCCGCCGCGCGCCCGGCGCGGGCGTGAGCCAAGTCACGCGCCCGGCGCCCGGGTTCGCCTGCCGTACGGGCCGGATGCGGTTAGCGTGCGACGGAAATCACCCGGGGCAAAGTCCTTCTCCCCCGGGTGAGTTGAGGTGTTTCGAACCGATGGGGGGAACGGGGATGGAGCGTACGGTGACCGGGGAGGGCGCCTCGCTCGGGGCGCTGCTGCGGAACATCCGGCTGGACCGGGGGATGACGCAGGAGCAGCTGGGGGAGGCGTCGGGGCTGAGCGTGCGGTCGATCCGCGACCTGGAGCGGGGGGTGTCCTGCCCGCGGGTGTCCACCTTGCGGCTGCTCACCCAGACCTGGAGCCTCCCGGAGTCCCAGGGGGCCGAGCTGCACCGGCTGGCGCGCGCCTGGCGGGACCACTCGCGGCGTCGGCGACGGGCGTCGGCGGACTAGCCGGTCCGGCGGATCAGGGCCGGTCCGGCGTTGTCGGGCAGGCGCGGCGCGGGCCGCCGCCTCGCGTGCGCGAGGCGGCGGCCCGTACCCGGTGCCTACTTCTCCAACGGCCCCCGGCCGCGGACCGTGAGCCGGTCGCTCTCGTCGTCCCGCTCGACCAGCACGGTGTCCCCGTCGTGCACCTGGCCGGAGAGGATCGCCCGGGCGAGCTGGTCGCCGATCGCGGACTGCACCAGCCGGCGCAGCGGGCGGGCGCCGTACGCCGGGTCGTACCCGGTGAGGGCCAGCCAGTCGCGGGCCGCGGCGGAGACCTCCAGGGTGAGCCGTCGCTCGCGCAGCCGCTCGCCGAGGCGGGCCACTTGCAGGTCGACGATCCGGCTGAGCTCGGCCGTGCCCAGCGGGTCGAAGACCACGATGTCGTCCAGCCGGTTGAGGAACTCCGGCTTGAACGCGGCCCGGACGGAGTCCAGCACCAGGGCCTTCTTCTTGTCCTCCGGGGTGGTCGGGTCGACCAGGTAGTGCGAGCCCAGGTTGGAGGTGAGGATCAGGATCGCGTTGCGGAAGTCCACCGTGCGGCCCTGGCCGTCGGTGAGCCGGCCGTCGTCCAGCACCTGGAGCAGCACGTCGAAGACCTCCGGGTGGGCCTTCTCCACCTCGTCCAGCAGCACCACGCTGTACGGGCGGCGGCGGACCGCCTCGGTGAGCTGGCCGCCCTCCTCGTAGCCGATGTACCCGGGCGGGGCACCGACCAGGCGGGAGACCGAGTGCTTCTCGCCGTACTCGCTCATGTCGATCCGGACCATCGCCCGCTCGTCGTCGAACAGGAAGTCGGCGAGGGCCTTGGCGAGTTCGGTCTTGCCGACGCCCGTCGGGCCGAGGAACAGGAAGGAGCCGGTCGGGCGGTCCGGGTCGGCGATGCCCGAGCGGGTGCGCCGCACCGCGTCCGAGACGGCCTGCACGGCCTCCGCCTGGCCGATCAGGCGCCTGCCCAACTCCTCCTCCATGCGCAGGAGTTTGGCGCTCTCGCCCTCCAGCAGCCGGCCGGCCGGGATGCCCGTCCAGGAGGCGACCACATCGGCCACGTCGTCCGGGCCGACCTCCTCCTTGACCATCGAGGGGGAGGCGGAGCCGGGCTCGGCGTTTGCGGTGGCGGCGCGCTCCTGGGCCTCGGTGAGCTCCGTCTCGGCGGCGGGGATCTCGGCGTACATCAGCTTGGAGGCCCGCTCGAAGTCCCCGTCGCGCTGGGCCCGTTCGAGCGCTCCGTGCAGATCGTCCAGCCGCTCCTTGAGCTCGCCGACCCGGTTGAGGCTCTTCTTCTCCTGCTCCCAGCGCGCCGTCAGCACGCTCAACTGCTCGTTCTTGTCGGCGAGATCGCGCCGCAGCCGGGCGAGGCGGTCGATCGAGGCCGGATCCGACTCCTTCTCCAGGGCGAGCTCCTCCATCCGCAAGCGGTCGACGGCGCGCTGGAGTTCGTCGATCTCGACCGGGGAGGAGTCGATCTCCATCCGCAGCCGGGAGGCCGCCTCGTCGACCAGGTCGATCGCCTTGTCGGGCAGGAAGCGGGAGGTGATGTAGCGGTTGGACAGGGTGGCCGCGGCGACCAGGGCGGCGTCCGAGATCTGCACCTTGTGGTGCGCCTCGTACCGGCCCTTGAGGCCGCGCAGGATGGCGATCGAGTCCTCCACGCTGGGCTCGCCGACCAGCACCTGCTGGAAGCGGCGCTCCAGGGCCGGGTCCTTCTCGATCCGCTCGCGGTACTCGTCCAGCGTGGTGGCGCCGACCATCCGCAGCTCGCCGCGGGCCAGCATCGGCTTGAGCATGTTGCCCGCGTCCATCGCGGAGTCGCCGCCGGCGCCCGCGCCGACCATGGTGTGCAGCTCGTCGATGAACGTGACGACCTGGCCGTCGGAGGACTTGATGTCGTTCAGGACGGCCTTCAGCCGTTCCTCGAACTCGCCGCGGAACTTGGCGCCGGCCACCATCGCGCTGAGGTCCAGCGCGACCAGCCGCTTGCCGCGCAGCGACTCCGGCACGTCACCGGCCACGATGCGCTGGGCCAGGCCCTCGACCACGGCCGTCTTGCCGACGCCGGGCTCGCCGATCAGCACCGGGTTGTTCTTCGTCCGGCGGGAGAGCACCTGGACCACCCGGCGGATCTCGTGGTCCCGGCCGATCACCGGGTCGAGCTTGCCGTCCCGGGCGGCCTGGGTGAGGTCGGTGCCGTACTTCTCCAGGGCCTTGTAGGTGCCCTCCGGATCCGGCGACGTCACCCGGCCGCTGCCCCGGACGTCCTTGAACGCGGCGAGCAGCGCCTTCGGCGTCGCGCCCTGCTGCGCCAGCAGCTCGGCGACCGCCCCGCCCTCGGCGGCCAGGCCGACCAGCAGGTGCTCGGTGGAGACGTACTGGTCGTCCAGGTCGTCCGCACGCCGGCCGGCCTCGGTGAGCACGGCGAGGGTGTCCCGGGCCAGCTGCGGGGCCGAGACCGTCGAGCCCGTCGCGCTGGGCAGCGCCGTCAGCTGGCGGCGCGCCTCGGCGTCGACCCGGGCGGCGTTCGCCCCGACCGCCTCCAGCAGGGGCCGGGCGATGCCCTCGGGCTGCTCCAGCAGGGCGATCAGGATGTGCACCGGCCTGACGTCCGGGTTTCCGGTCGCGCCCGCCTGCCGGATGGCGGTGGCCAGGGCGTCCTGCGTCTTGGTGGTGAACTTGCTCGCGTCCACTGCTGGGGGATCCTCCCTCGTCGTCCTTCACTGCTGCTTTCACTGCTGCCAGGTACAGCATGCACTAAGTTGAGTGTATTCCGCTCAACTTTCTCCTGGAAGGCTTCCAGAGGGCTTTCCGGAGGACTCGGCCCCCGGGTTCAGGCCTTCCGTCCCAGGTGCCGGCGGGCGCTCCGCCGGGTCAACCCCAGCAGTTCCCGGGCCGGCCCGCCCGGCCGCTGCCCGGCCGGCCACACCGCCCGCAGCGGCCGCCGCAGGTCCAGCTCCTCCGCCAGCGGCACCTCGACCAGCCGTCGGGTGGTCAGCTCCTCCACCACCGCCAGCTCGCTCAGGCAGACCGGCCCGGCCCCGGTCATCGCCGCCCCCTTCAACGCCGTGGACGAGGCCAGCTCCATCCGGGGCTGGGCCGCGCCCCCGTACGGCGCCAGCGCCATCTCCAGCACCTCCCGGGTGCCCGAGCCCGGCTCGCGCAGCACCAGCGGGGTGCCCGCCAGCTCCGCCCCGGTCAGCGGGGTGCGGCGGCGCGCCCAGCGGTGGCCGGGCGCCACCACGACCACCAGCCGGTCCGCCGCCACCACCGCGCCGGCCAGCCCCGGTGGGGTGGTCGGGCCCTCGACGAAGCCGAGGTCGGCGTCCCCGGCCAGCACGTGCCCGGCGACCTCCGCCGAGTTCGCCGTCCGCAACGTCACCGCCGTCCCCGGACTGGCCTCGGCCAGCGCCATCAGCCAGCCCGGCATCAGGTACTCGGCGACGGTCAGGCTGGCCACCACCCGCAGCTTGGCGTCCCGCCGTTCGCGCAGCGCGTCGATCCCGGCGTCCAGCGCCTGCGCCGCCTCCACCACCTGGCGAGCCCACTCGACCACCAGCCGGCCCGCCTCGGTCGGCCGGCTGCCCCGGGGCGAGCGCTCCAGCAGCGGGACGCCGATCTGCCGTTCCATGCCCTTGATCCGGGCGCTCGCGGTCGGCTGGCTCACGCCCAGCTCGCCTGCGGCCCGGCCGACGCTGCCCAGTCGGGCCACCGCGAGCAGTAGTTCCAGGGCACCCAGTTCGGGGACGTGCGGAGAGAGGGGCATAGGTTCAGGCTATGCCCTCATAGAACCCGCGTCGCTACCGGCGGCCGGGCCGTTCGGCGACGGTGGAACCATGTCCACCTCGGCCGATGTCCGCCCGCTCACCAGCCCCGCCGCTCCTGCCCGCTCCTCCGAGCAGCCCCGGCCGTCCCGCCTCTCCGGTCTCTCCCGCCTCCCGCGCCCCGATCTCGCCCAGCTCGGCCCCAACTGGTACGCCGCCGTGATGGGCACCGCGATCGTGGCCAACGGCGCCGCCGCCCTGCCGGTCCGGCTGCCCGGGCTGATCGGCTTCGGCGAGGTGATGTGGGCGCTCGGCGCGGCCGCCCTGCTGCTGCTGGCCGGCGCCCGGCTGGTGCACCTCACCCGGCACCGCGAGGCGGCCCGCACCCAGCTGCTGGACAACCCGGCCACCGCCGTCTTCTACGGCTGCCCGCCGATGGCGCTGCTGGCGGTCGGGCTCGGCACCCTGCTGCTCGGCTCCCGGGTCATCGGCACCGGCCCGGCCGTCGTCCTGGACGCCGTGCTGTGGGGCGTCGGCACGCTCTACGCGCTGACCGTCGCGGCCGGCATCCCGTACCTGATGATCACCCGGCACCGGGTGTCCGCCCTGGAGGCCAACCCGACCTGGCTGCTGCCCGTGGTCGCCCCGCTGGTCGCCTCCGCCTGCGGCCCGGCGCTCGTCCCCCACCTGCCCGCCGGAACACCGCAGCAGGCCCTGCTGTACGGCTGCTGGGCCCTGTTCGGGATCGGCCTGCTGGCCACCCTGGTGCTGCTGCCCGTGGTGTTCACCGGCCTGTTCCACAGCAAGCTGCCCACCCTGGTGCTCACCCCCGCGCTGTTCCTGGTGCTCGGCCCGCTCGGCCAGTCGGTCACCGCGATCCACCAGCTCGCCGACCAGAGCCGCCCGGTGCTGCCCGTACTGGCGCCCGTCCTGCTGCCGCTGGCCGAGCTGTACGGCGTCGCGGTGATGGGCGTCGCGATGCTCTGGCTGGCCGTCGCGCTCGCCGCCAACCTGCGCGCCCGGCGGGCCGGGATGCCGTTCGCGATGACCTGGTGGGCGTTCACCTTCCCGGTCGGCACCTGCGTCACCGGCGCCTCCGCGCTCGCCCGGCACACCGGCTTCGGCGGCTTCACCGGCCTCGCCGTCGGGCTCTACCTGCTGCTGGGCACCGCCTGGGTGCTCGCCGCGACCGGTACGGCCACCGGGCTGCTGCGCGGCCGGCTGCTGGCGCGCTGAGCCGGGGCGCCGCCGTCCGCCGTGGCGCGCTGAGCTGCGCAGCAGCACGCCGTCGTTGCAGGAACGCGCAGCTGCACGATGGCGGCGCACCGCCGACCGCCGCCCGCCACCCGCACCCCCCGCTGGCCTCGGGCTTTACCGGAATCCCGCCCGCCGCCCGCAGCCCCGCACCCGCTGCGGGATGCAGATAGCTGCAATTGCGCGAACCTGCACTCGGGCGGCACTTGTCCACCGGCCGTCACGCTGTGAGGGTGGAGGTACGCCAGGTCGTCCGGGCACCGCAGCCCGATGGTGGCGACTTGCTCTTCAGAACTGACCACGGGTGCGTCCCGCACCTGTGGAACGGGGGGGGGAAGAGCCCTGGCCGGGATCCATGTGTGGTGATGGAGCCCGGGCCGGAGCCGGCGAGGCGTTGCTGCTCCGCCTCGACGGAAGCGCCTAGGCATTGGCGTGCTGATGGCGGCCCCCGGGCCCCGTGTGCGACGGCACCCGGACCCGGGGGCCCGCCGTCCGGCCGGTAGCGTGAGACGCCCGGCCACCGGTATCCGCGGACCGCGTACCCCGCTCCCCGCGCGTACGGGCGGGGAAGGCAACAGGGGAGAGGCGTCCGGCAGGGAGAGTACGACGTGACGGCGGAACCGGCGGTCGTGCCGCACCATGCGGTACCCGAGGGCGGAGAACCCGACGAGGCCGCCCGACAGCTCTACCTGGCGATCATCGCCGAAGGCGGCCGCATCCCGTTCGCCGACATCACCGACGTCGACCGGATCGCGCTCCGGCAGCTCCTCGACATCGGCCTCGTCATGGCCAACCGGATGGACCGCTGCTACACCGCCGTCAGCCCGCGCTCCGTCAGCGACCGGCTCGGCGCCGAACTCCGCAGCGAGGCCACCCGACTGCTGGTCCGCGCCGAGAACCTCCCCGGCGCCCTCGACGGCCTCACCCGCGCCTACGACGCGATGCCCCGCCCGTCCGGCGGCTCCGGCGGCGCGGTCTACGTCGAGGGGCACGTCCACATCCGCCAGCGGATCTCCCAACTGGTCTCCGACTGCCGCTCCGAGGTGCTCACCGCCCAACCCGGCCACCGACCCGCCGACACCCTCCAGGTCGCCCTCGACCAGGACGTCCAACTCCTCCAGCGCGGCTGCTCGCTGCGCACCATCTACCAGCCCGTCGCCCTCGTCGAACCCGCCGCCCTCGCCTACGCCGAGAAGGTCACCCGGCACGGCTCGCAGATCCGGGTCCTCGACGAGCCCTTCCAGCGCCTGATCGTCTTCGACCGCAGCGTCGCCGTCATCTCCGCCAACGACGACAACAGCACCGCCGCGTTCATCAGCGACCCCGCCACCCTCGCCTTCCTGATCGGCGGCTTCGAGCGCGACTGGGCCCGCGCCGACACCGCCGAAGCCGCCGCCGCCCTCGGCCACGGCCCCGCCCGCACCATCCCCGACCGGGTCGGCCGGCTGCTCGCCCGCGGCCTCACCCAACGCGCCGTCGCCACCCGCCTCGGCCTCAGCGAACGCACCGTGGCCGGCCACATCTCCCGCCTCCGCGACCGGTACGGCGCCCAGACCCTCTTCCAGCTCGGCTGGCTGATGAGAGGCGCCGGCGATGACCGATGAACCCGGTTCGGCCGAGCAATCCCTCTACCTCGCCGTCGTCCGCGCCGGCGGCCGGCTGTGCCCCGAGGAGCTCGCCCCCGCCGACCGCCCCACCGTCGCGGCCCTCGTCGCCCGCGGGCTCCTCACTCCCACCGCCACCGGCTACACCGCCGCCAACCCGCGCGCCCTCGGCGACCGCCTCGGCGCCGAACTCCGCCACCGGGCCACCCGGTTGCTGGTCCACGCCGAACGGCTGCCGGGCGCCCTCCAGCCGCTCTCCCGCGCCTACGAGGCGCTCCACCGGCCGTCCGTAGCCGACGGGGCCGGTGCCGTCGACACCGCCCGGCTCGGCGGCACCGGCGCCGCCGTCCGCCAGTGCCTCTCCGAACTCCTCGCCGGGTGCAAGCAGGAGTTCCTCGCCGCCCGACCCGGCCACCACGCCACCGAGGCCCTCCGGACGGCCCTCGCCCAGGACCTCGCCCTGCTCCGGCGCGGCTGCTCGATGCGCACCCTCCACCAGCCCGGCGCCCTCGACGACCCCGCCGCACTGCGCCAGGTCGCCCTCCGCAGCGGCGAGGGCGCCGAGGTCCGGGTGCTCGCGGAACCGTACGAGCGGGTCCTGGTCTTCGACCGCTCGGTGGCCGTCATCCCCGCCGCCGAGGACCGCAGCCGCGCCGCCGTCGTCACCGACCCCACCACCATCGCCTACCTGGTCGCCCAGTTCGAACGCGACTGGGCCCGCGCCACCCCCGCCGACCGCAACCTCCGCGCCCCCCACCCCACCACCGTCCGGATCGGCCGGCTGCTCGCCCGCGGCCTCACCCAACGCGCCGTCGCCACCCGCCTCGGCCTCAGCGAACGCACCGTCGCCGCCCACATCGCCCGCCTGCGCGACCGCTACGGCGCCCGGACCCTCTTCCACCTCGGCTGGCACCTCCGCGGAGAGCGCCATGGCTGATGACCCCACCACCCTCCTCGCCGCCGCCCTCCCCGACGACGGCGGCCGTGCCCTCTACCTCACCGTCCTCCGCGAGGGCGGCCGCATCCGCGCCGCGGAGGTCGGCCCGGGCGACCGGGAGGCGCTCGGGCGACTGGTGGAACTCGGTCTGTTGGTTCCGCAGTTGGTCGACAGCTCGTACAGTGCGGTCGATCCCCGCGCGGTCGCCGAACGCATCGGCGCCGACATCCGCAGGGTCGGCGCCCGACTGCTGACCGAGGCGGACCAGGTCCCCGAGCAACTGCGCGACCTCACCCATGCCTACGACACCGCACCCCGGCGGGAACCGAGCCTCGGCCGGGCCCGGGTCATCACCGGCAAGGCGGAGATCCGGCACGAAGTGGCGCAGCTGACCGAGGAGTTCGCCGGCGAAGTCCTGAGTGCCCAACCCGGTGCCATGCGTGATGCCGGTCAGTTCGCCGAATCCCTCGTCCGCACCGGCCGCTACCTCGAACGCGGCGGCGCCATCCGATGCCTGTTCGAGCTCGGCGCCCGTACCGACCCCGGGGCCGTGGCCTATGCGGCGGCGGCCACGGGGCTCGGCTGCGCGATCCGGGTGCTCGACCGCCCGTTCAAGCGCTTCCTGGTCTTCGGCCGGACCGTCGCCGTCATCCCCGCAGCCCCTGACCTCAACAGTGCCGCCGTCGTCGACGACCCGGCGACGGTGGCCTTCATCGTCGATGCCTTCGAGCAGCTGTGGCACCAATCCGACGGCGTCAACTGGGCTGCCTTGGCGGAGGGTTCAACCGAACCCGACGCCCCCGGCCAGATCGGCCGCCTGCTCGCCCAGGGTCTCACCCAGCGCTCGATCGCGAGCCGTATGGGCCTGAGCGAGCGCACGGTCGCCGGCCACATCGCCCGCCTGCGGGAGCTGTACGACGCGGAGACGTTGTTCCAGCTGGGCTGGCAGATGCGGGGAGCCCGCGATGCCTGAGCCCGACCTGCCCGATGCCGCCGCCCGCGAGCTCTACCGCGCGATCCTGGCCGAAGGCGGCCGGATCCGCCTCAGCGACATCCGCTCCGAGGACGAGTCCACCGTCCGGCAGCTCGCCGACCTCGGCCTGCTGGTTCTCCGTACCGCCGACGGCACCTACAGCGCGGTGAACCCGCGCGCCGTCGGTGAGCGCATCGGTGCGGACCTCAGGGAGGAGAGCGCCCGCCTGCTCGCCCGGGCCGCCGCTGTCCCGGACCTGCTGGACGACCTGACCCAGGCCTACGACACCGCGCCCCGTCGCGCCGATCCGGTCGGTGGAGTGCGGCGGGTGGTCGGCATGGTGGAGATCCGGCACCTGATCTCGCAGCTGGTCAAGGACTACCCGCACGAGGCCTTCGCCGCCCAGCCTGGTCCCCGTCCCCACGCTCACATGCGGGACTCGCTCGATCAAAGCCGCCGCTACGTCGAAGCGGGCGGGGTGGTGCACACCCTCTTCGAGCCGTCGGCCTGCTCCGATCGACGGACGGTCGAGTACGCGCTGCACTCCACCCAGGCAGGCGCCCCGATCCGGCTGCTGGAGGGGCCCTTCATCAGGACGCTGATCTTCGACCGCACCGTGTCCGTCATCCCGGCCACCCCCGATCACACGGTCGCCGCCGTGGTCGAGGACGCCGCGATGGTCGCCTACCTGGTGGGGGTCTTCGAGCAGCAGTGGCAGCAGGCCCAGGTCGTGGACTGGGAGTCACTCGCAGCCGGCTCCGCCCCGATAGCCCACGAACAGGTGGGTCGTCTGCTCGCCAGGGGGCTCACGCAGCGGGCGATCGCTACCCGGATGGGCCTGAGCGAACGGACCGTGGCCGGTCACATCGCCCGGCTGCGTGAGGTGTACGACGCGGAGACGTTGTTCCAGCTCGGCTGGCAGATGCGGGGAGCCCGGACGGGGGAGTCCGGTGGATGAGGTCTGCTCAGCCGGTGGCGGTGTTTCAGCCGGTGGCGGCGCCGGTCGGCCAGTAGCCGGGGGTGGCGGTCTGCTGTCGGGGGACGTTGAAGCGGTCGCCGGGGGCGGTCCAGAAGCCCTCGCGGAGGGAGAGCGCCATGCCGGCCCAGTCGAGGGCGGTCTCCACGGTGTGGTGGAGGGCCTCCTGGGACCAGGTGTCGTCGAAGACCAGCGGCAGGACGGGGGCGACCTGCTCGATGGTGGCGATCAGCGGGTTGTGGGTGATGGCCTCGTCGACGAGCAGGACGATCGGCTTCCGCAGCGCCGACGCCCAACCGAGTTCGAGGCTGACGCCGGCCGAGAGCGGGGCGCCGACGTAGGCGAACACCAGGTCCGCGGACTGGAGCGCCCGGAAGTCGGAGGGGACCCGGGGCTCGGGCGCCCGACCGGCGACGGTCCAGGCGTCGCTGTGGTGCGCGCTGTACACGGCGGCACCGCTGCGGAGGAGGGTGGTGCGGAGCGTCGTCAGCCGCGTCCGGCTGGCGAGCGTCACCACGCTGTCCGCGGGGCCGGTCAGCCGCATCAGCGGCGCGGCCAGGAACACACGTGCACGCCGACCCTCAGGGTCATTGCTGAGGTGACGGGAAGCGGAGCCCTGGTAGTGGTCAGTCATGTCGACTCCATTGAAAGGCCGACCGGGTCGGGGGGACGGGGCCCAGCGGCTGCTGCTGTTTGGTGGTTCTCACACCGAAGACGGTCGTTCAGAGGAATTTGATGTGAACACATCCGATGTGTCACGCTCGTACGTGGCGATCAGTCGGTGCACTGATCGTGTCGCCGGGCCCGCCTGCGCGTCCACTGGCCCGAGGTGTCATCTCGCTGCATGGCAGAGAGATGACATGCTGGCCGTCTTCGACTGTGCCCGGAACTTTGGAAGAGTTAGGCCGGACAAGAGTGTTGTGGAGCACCCCTCGCTGACACGTTCGGGATCGTGCAGCATAATCAGCGCTGTGGCTCATGCGCGGTCGATTCGCTGAGCGTTCAACATTGTCCGAAGGGGAGTGGTCACAGTGCGCGAGGCGCGTCGGTGCGCGACCGCTATAGCACTGGCTGTAGTGGCGGTTCTGTTTAGTTCGGCTCCCGTGCACGCTGACGTGATCTGGACCAAGCAGCCTGCTGCCTCCCAGGCGCAGTCCACGGCCACCCGGAACCTTGCCGCTGCCACCATCGCGGATGACGTGATTTGGACTTGAGCGCGTCTCAGTAGGGTGTCTCGGTGTCGTTGAACAGCGGCATGGTGCGGTGGCTTTCGGACAGCTTCCAACCCAGTTGGAACAGAGTGTCAGCCGCGTATTCATCCCGCAGCTCGGCGATGTGGCGGGCGAGTGTGCGCTCGCTCAAGCCCAGGTTCCTAGCTATGACGCGATGGCCGATGCCCTGCAGCATCATCCTGAGGATGTTCTCGCGGAGCCTCGAAACGACCTCCGGGGGGACGTCGAGACCTCCTTGGAACGGGATGGCGCGTTCCCAGAAGCTTTCGAACAGGCTGACCATGAAGCCGATCACGGCCTCGTCCTGAATGAATGCCGCTCGCTGCTGGTCACCGCTGACGGGAATGATCGCGGCGGTGCGGTCGACGATGATCATCCTGGTGAACGGCTCACCCAACGTACGGACCTCGCCGCCGGCAGCGGTCATGGCCGCGACGTAGGCCCGTGTGGGAGCGGAGTACCGCGTGCTCGGCTGGTACAGCGTGCGTCGTGAGACTCCGCGACGGAGCATGTCGGTGTCCAGGGCGATGGCCGCCTCCGTCGGGAAGGAGCGGGAGCCCCCACCCGGCTGGGCGCTCAGTACCTCCTCGCGGCTGCCTTCCATGAGGTCGACCAGTCGGCGGTTGATCTCGGCCAGGCCGTGGAGGTGCTCGATCGGGCCACCGTCGTGCGCCTCGTTTCCTCCGTTGCCATAGGCGTGGGTGAGCTCCTGGAACTCGGCGGGCAGAGCAGCGGCCCGGCTGAGCAGATCGAGGGCCTTGCGTTGCCAGGTCGCCGTGAGAGCGCTGGCAAGTTGCTTTGGGTCGACGGCGACGAGCATTCCCGGATCCTCGATATCCGGTACCAACAAGCCGATTTCGACCAATTCGTGGAGGGAAGCGCGGTCGCCTTCGTCCGCTATGGCGGCGATCACCCTCCCGGGTTCCCGAAGGACGGCCATGTAGAGAGATCTGGCCTCGGGGGAGAGCTGACTGTAGGCGTTGGCCATGGGACCGGATGCCTCAGTCCCACTCATGTTTTGCTCCCTGCCTCGGCTTGGACCCTTCGGCCTTACTCGGTTGTATTCACTACCAGATTTCGCTGCAACTGTCGCATGACCGAACCTGCTCCCACGTGGCAGGAAGGAGCCTGCCATGCCGACGCAGCCGCCGGCACCCCCCGAACAGGAGGGAGCCGGCGGCTGGTGGTGCGGCCAGGGCCCGGTCAGCGCTTGGGGCGCCAGACGACGAGGGCGCTGGATTGCGGGGTCGGGGGCTGGTAGGGCACGAGGTCGCGGCGGTAGGAGGCGTGGACGGCGGCCTCGCGCTGCTGGAGGGCGCTGGCCGCGCCCTCGAGGGAGTCGACCAGCTCGGTGATGCGCGACTGGAGGGCGCTGACCTGGTTCTCCAGCTCGATGATCCGCTTGATGCCGGCCAGGTTGATGCCCTCGTCCTGGGAGAGCCGCTGGACCTCGCGCAGCTGCTGGATGTCCCGGGCGGAGTAGCGGCGGCCGCGGCCTGCGGCGCGGTCGGGGCAGACCAGGCCGAGGCGGTCGTACTGGCGCAGGGTCTGCGGGTGGAGGCCGGAGAGTTCGGCGGCGACCGAGATGACGTACACCGGGGTGTCCTCGGTGAGGACGTACTGCGGCGGGCCGGCGGCGCGCCGGGGGCGGCCGCCGGCGGGGTTGCCGGGGAGGCCTTCACCGAGGCCCGGGCCGATCGGGCCGTTGGAGGCCATCGGGTCCATCGGGTTCGTCGGGTTCATCGGGTTCGGGGACATCTGGTCGTCACGCTCCCTTCGCCGCCCGGAAGAGAGCGGCTCGCGGGTCGTCGGAGGCGGTGGCCTCGCGGTACTGCTCCAGGGCGTTCAGCGCGTCGCCGTCGACGTGCTGGGGGACCACGACCTCGACGGTGACGAGGAGGTCGCCGCGGGTGCCGTCCTTGCGGGTGGCGCCCTTGCCGCGGGCGCGCATGGTGAGACCGTTGGCGCTGCCCGGGGGGAGCTTGAGCTTCACGGCGGGGCCGTTGAGCGTGGGCACCTCGATGGTGGCGCCGAGGGCGGCCTCGGGGAAGGTGACCGGGACGGTGACGGTGAGGTTGTCGCCCTTGCGCCCGAACACCGGGTGGGGGTCGACGTGCACGGTGACGTAGAGGTCGCCGGGCTGGCCGCCGCGTTCGCCCTGGGCGCCCTTGCCCTTGAGCCGGATCCGCTGGTCGGCCTGGACGCCGGCCGGGATGCGGACCTGCATGGTGCGGGCGGAGCTGGCCCGGCCGCTGCCGTGGCAGTCGGTGCACGGGTCGTCGACGATCATGCCCCGGCCGCGGCAGTCCTTGCAGGGCTCGGAGAGCGCGAAGGCGCCCTGGCCGCGGCTGACGGTGCCGGCGCCGACGCAGGTCGGGCAGACCCGGGGGGTGGTGCCGGCCTTGGCGCCGGTGCCGTTGCAGAGGCGGCAGGGGGCTTGGCTGGTCATCCGCAGCGGGACGGTCGCGCCGTCGACGGCTTCCTCGAAGGAGAGCGTCACCTCGGTCTCGACGTCGGCGCCGCGTCGGGGCTGGGCCTGCCGGGCGCCGCCGCGGTTGAAGAGGCCGCCGAAGACGTCGCCGAGTCCGCCGCCGCCACCGGCGCCGCCCTGGCTGCCGCTGAACAGGTCGCCGAAGTCGAACCCGTAGCTGCCGGTGCCGGGGCCGCCGGTGCGGAAGCCGCCGTTGGCGAAGAGGCTGCGGGCCTCGTCGTACTCCTTGCGGCGCTTCTCGTCGGAGAGGACGTCATACGCCTCGGAGATGTCCTTGAAGCGCTCCTCGGCCTTGGCGTCGCCCTTGTTGGCGTCCGGGTGGAACTCGCGCGCCAGCTTGCGGTAGGTCTTCTTGATCTCGGTGGCGGTGGCGTCCTTGGGCACGCCGAGGACCTTGTAGTAGTCCTTCTCCACGTAGTCCTTGCCACTCATGCGCCCACCTCGCTTCGCTCGGCAGCCGCTGAGCGGTACACGCGCCCCTCACTGGTTCGCCCGCTGCGCTCGCTCACGGCTTCCGCCACCTCCCGATGTCCATCGTCACTGTGCTGTCAACAGGCGCGGCAGGAGCCGGGGAAAGAGGTGCCGTTGACAACGCGCTGCGGAGTCGGCCGCCGTACTGGCCGGCGTACGACTCCGCAGCGCACTGGTAGTCAGCTGTCACAGGTTGTCAGCTGTCCGAGCCACCGTCGGACTTGTCCGTGTCGGCGGACTTCGCCTCGGCGTCCGGGCCGGGCGTCGTCTGGGTGCCGGGCTGGGGCTCGGCCACGGCGACCATCGCCGGGCGGATGATCCGCTCGCCGATCCGGTAGCCGGGCTGGAGGATCTGCACGCAGGTGTCCTCGGTGACGTCCGAGGAGTAGCTGTGCATCAGCGCCTCGTGCTGCGTCGGGTCGAAGGGCTCGCCCTCCTTGCCGAACTGCTGCAGGCCCAGCTTGGCGACGACCGTCTCCAGGGAGTCGGAGACGGACTTGAAGCCGCCCGTCACCTCGCCGTGCTCGCGGGCGCGGCCGATGTCGTCCAGGACGGGGATCAGGGACTCCAGGATGTTGGAGACCGCGATCTCGCGGACGGTCAGCCGGTCGCGCTCGACCCGCTTGCGGTAGTTCTGGTACTCGGCCTGCAGCCGCTGCAGGTCCGCGGTGCGCTCGGCCAGCTCACGCTTGGCCGAGGCGAGCTCGTCGGAGCCCTCGCCCGCGCCCGCCGACGCGGCTTCCTCGGCGGCCTTGATCACGGCCTCCTCGGCGGCGGAGTCGTCGCCGGGCTTGCCGCCCTGCGGCTTGTCCGTCATGCCGACGCACCGCCCTTGGGCTTCTCGTCGTCGACGATCTCGGCGTCGACGACGTCGTCCTCCTTGGCGTGGGTGGACTCGCCGGCCGCGGCGGCACCGGCACCGGCGGCGTCGGCGTTGGCGTAGAGCGCCTGGCCGAGCTTCTGGGCGGTGGTGGAGACCTTCTCGGAGGCCTCGCGGATCTTCGCGATGTCCTCGCCCTTGAGGGCTTCCTTGAGCTCGCCGATGGCGGTCTCGACCTCGGTCTTGACGTCGGCCGGCAGCTTGTCGGAGTTGTCGGCGATGAACTTCTCGGTCGAGTAGACGAGCTGCTCGGCAGAGTTGCGGGTCTCGACGGCCTCGCGGCGCTTGTGGTCGTCCTCGGCGTACTGCTCGGCCTCGCGGCGCATGCGGTCGACCTCGTCCTTCGGCAGCGAGGAGCCGCCGGTGACGGTCATCTTCTGCTCCTTGCCGGTGCCGAGGTCCTTCGCGCCGACGTGCATGATGCCGTTGGCGTCGATGTCGAAGGTGACCTCGATCTGCGGCAGGCCGCGCGGCGCCGGCGGGAGGCCGGTCAGCTCGAACATCCCGAGCTTCTTGTTGTACGCGGCGATCTCGCGCTCGCCCTGGTAGACCTGGATCTGCACGGACGGCTGGTTGTCCTCGGCCGTGGTGAAGATCTCGGAGCGCTTGGTCGGGATCGTGGTGTTGCGCTCGATCAGCTTGGTCATGATGCCGCCCTTGGTCTCGATGCCGAGGGACAGCGGGGTGACGTCGAGCAGCAGGACGTCCTTGACCTCGCCCTTGAGGACACCGGCCTGGAGCGCGGCGCCGATGGCGACGACCTCGTCCGGGTTGACGCCCTTGTTGGCGTCCTGGCCGCCGGTCAGCTCCTTGACGAGCTCGGCGACGGCGGGCATGCGGGTCGAGCCACCGACCAGGACGACGTGGTCGATCTCGGAGAGCGAGATGCCGGCGTCCTTGATCACGTTGTGGAACGGAACCTTGCAGCGCTCCAGCAGGTCGGCCGTCAGCTGCTGGAACTGAGCCCGGGTGAGCTTCTCGTCCAGGTGCAGCGGGCCCTCGGCGGAGGCCGTGATGTAGGGCAGGTTGATCGAGGTCTCGGAGGACGAGGACAGCTCGATCTTGGCCTTCTCGGCAGCCTCGCGCAGACGCTGCAGGGCCATCTTGTCCTTGGACAGGTCGACGCCGTGGCCGGACTGGAAGACCTTGACCAGGTGGTCGACGACGCGCTGGTCCCAGTCGTCGCCGCCGAGGTGGTTGTCACCGTTGGTGGCCTTCACCTCGACGACCCCGTCGCCGATCTCCAGCAGGGAGACGTCGAAGGTGCCGCCGCCGAGGTCGAAGACCAGGATGGTCTGGTCGTCCTTGTCCAGGCCGTAGGCCAGGGCGGCCGCGGTGGGCTCGTTGACGATGCGCAGGACGTTGAGGCCCGCGATCTCACCGGCCTCCTTGGTGGCCTGGCGCTCCGAGTCGTTGAAGTACGCCGGGACGGTGATGACGGCGTCGGTGACGGTCTCGCCCAGGTAGGCCTCGGCGTCGCGCTTCAGCTTCTGCAGCACGAAGGCCGAGATCTGCTGCGGGTTGAAGTCCTTGCCGTCGATGTTGATCTTCCACCCGGTGCCCATGTGGCGCTTCACCGAGCGGATGGTGCGGTCGACGTTGGTGACCGCCTGACGCTTGGCCACCTCGCCGACCAGGACCTCGCCGTTCTTGGCGAAGGCGACGACGGACGGCGTGGTCCGAGCGCCCTCGGCGTTCGTGATGACGGTGGGCTCGCCACCCTCCAGAACGCTGACGACCGAGTTCGTCGTACCGAGGTCGATGCCGACCGCGCGTGCCATCGTAAATACCTCCACGGAAGAGTTGAGCTTTACAGGCTCAAGGATGCACGACTCGACGGAGGGCGTCAACAGGTATGAGTGCTCGGCACTCAACTTTGCTGAGGCCGGCGTGAGGAGCGGGGCGTCCGGTCGGTCGGTCGCGGGTGGCTGCGGGGTGGCCGCAGAGCGGTGTGCGGGGCGGCGCGCGTGCGGTCACGTGACTGCCGCCATAGCTTGGGAACCTTCTGGAGGACTGTTGGCGACCTGTAATGTCCGGGCCGTCGGCCCGGCAAGTTACCGACCAGTACAATCGCTCCAGAAAACCGCAGGACCAGCAGGACCGCAGAACCGCAGACACTGCTCAACCGCAAGCCGCAGGAGACGGAGAGCGATGCAACTAGCAGCGATCGTCATCTCGCTGGTCACGTTCGTGATCGGCACCGCGCTCGCCCTCCGTGCGGCGTGGCACATCTTCAGGGTGGTGCTGACCGGCGCCCAGGACTCCACCCGCTTCGGGAAGCCCGCCCAGCGCGTCAAGACCCTGGCCACCGAGTTCTTCGGCCACACCCGGATGAACCGCTGGGGGATCGTGGGCATCGCCCACTGGTTCGTCGCGGTCGGCTTCTTCAGCCTCGTGCTGACCATCGTCAACGCGATGGGCCAGCTCTTCGACCCCGAGTGGGAACTGCCGATCATCGGCGACTGGATGATCTGGCAGCTCTTCGTCGAGCTGGTCGGCACCCTGACCACCCTGGGCATCGTCACCCTGATGGTGATCCGGCTGATGAGCCTGCCGTCCCGGTCGGGCCGCAAGTCCCGGTTCGCCGGCTCCATCGCCTGGCAGGCCTTCTACGTCGAGTACACGATCCTCGGCATCGGCCTGTGCATCCTGATGCTGCGCGCCCTGGAGGGCGCCCTGGCCGGGGTCGACTCGTACGGCCCGGAGCACCTGGTCTCGTACCCGATCACCTCCGCGCTGAGCGGGCTGTCGCACGGCACCCTGGAGAACCTGGTCTACCTGTTCGCGATGCTGAAGATCTGCATCTCGTTCGCGTGGGCGATCACCATCGGCCTCAACCCCTCGATGGGCGTGGCCTGGCACCGCTTCCTCGGCTTCTTCAACATCTACTTCAAGCGCGAGGAGGACGGCGGCACCGCGCTCGGCGCACTCCGTCCGATGACCAGCAAGGGCCGGCCGATCGACTTCGAGGACCCGGCCGACGACGCCGTCTTCGGCGTCTCCCAGGTCGAGCACTTCTCCTGGAAGGGCATCCTCGACTTCTCCACCTGCACCGAGTGCGGCCGCTGCCAGTCGCAGTGCCCCGCCTGGAACACCGGCAAGCCGCTGTCGCCCAAGCTGCTGATCATGAGCCTGCGCGAGCACGTCTACGGCAAGGCGCCGTACCTGCTGGCCGGTGGCGGCAAGGACATGGAGGGCACCGAGCAGGCCACCGCCGAGCAGCTCAAGGACGTCCCGGCGGCCGCCCTGGCCGAGGCCGAGCGCCCGCTGATCGGCACCGCGGAAGAGAACGGCGTCATCGACCCGGACGTGCTGTGGTCCTGCACCACCTGCGGCGCCTGCGTCGAGCAGTGCCCGGTGGACATCGAGCACATCGACCACATCGTCGACATGCGCCGCTACCAGGTGATGATCGAGAGCAACTTCCCGACCGAGGCCGGGACGATGCTCAAGAACCTGGAGAACAAGGGCAACCCGTGGGGCATGGCCACCAAGGCCCGCCTCGACTGGGTCAAGGAGCTCAAGAAGGAGACCGGCATCGAGGTGCCGGTGATCGGTGAGGACATCGACCCCGCCGAGGTCGAGTACCTCTACTGGGTCGGTTGCGCCGGTGCCCTGGAGGACCGCGCCAAGAAGACCACCAAGGCCTTCGCCGAGCTGCTGCACACCGCGGGCGTGAAGTTCGCCATCCTCGGCAAGGAGGAGACCTGCACCGGTGACTCCCCGCGCCGCCTGGGCAACGAGTTCCTCTTCCAGATGCTCGGCGCCCAGAACGTGGAGACGCTGAACGCCGCGCTGGAGGACGCCCCGACCAAGCGGATCGTGGCCACCTGCCCGCACTGCTTCAACACCATCGCCAACGAGTACCCGCAGCTCGGCGGGCACTTCGAGGTGATCCACCACACCCAGCTGCTGCAGCACCTGATCGACGAGGGCAAGCTCGTCCCGGTCAACCCGGTCGAGGGCCTGATCACCTACCACGACCCCTGCTACCTGGGCCGCCACAACAAGGTCTACAGCCCGCCGCGCGAGATCATGGACAAGGTCCCCGGTCTGCGCCAGCAGGAGATGCACCGCCACAAGGAGCGCGGCTTCTGCTGCGGCGCCGGCGGTGCCCGGATGTGGATGGAGGAGCGCATCGGCAAGCGGATCAACACCGAGCGCGTGGACGAGGCGCTGTCGCTCAACCCGGACATCGTCTCCACCGCCTGCCCGTTCTGCCTGGTGATGCTCTCCGACTCGGTCAACGGCAAGAAGAACGAGGGCGCGGCCAAGGAGCACCTGAAGGTGGTCGACGTGGCCCAGCTGCTGCTCGACTCGGTGAAGGCGACCCCGCCGGCCGAGGCCGAGGAGCCCGCGACGGTGGACGCGTAACCGCGGTCACTGCGGTCACCGTTCGCTGTTCGACAGTTCTGCAACAACCGCCCGGCCCGGTGGACGCCGCCAACGCGCCCGCCGGGCCGGGCTTTTCGGTGCCCCGGGCGACGGTCGGCGGTACGGCGGGCGGACGGCGAGTGACGTCAATCGCACGGCTGCCGGACGGGCATTCGGTCGGAAGGAAATACAGTAGGCGCCGGACCGGCTGCGAGCCGGTCGACCCGATCAGGACGGGTTCAGACCACCGACGGAGGTATCGGCCCGCCGGGCCGGGCCGCAGAGACCACAAGGGGAACAGCGCAGACCATGACCGAGGCGATCATGCTCGTCGGTGGTAAGGGCACGCGACTGCGTCCGCTGACCACCCACACCCCCAAGCCGATGCTGCCCGTGGCAGGCGTCCCGTTCATCGCGCACCAGCTGGCCCGCGCGGCCGCCGCCGGGGTCACCCGGGTGGTGCTGGCCACCTCCTACCTGGCCGAGGTGTTCGAGGACCACTTCCAGGACGGCACCCCGTACGGGATCGAGCTGGTCTACCTGACCGAGCGCGAGCCGCTGGGCACCGGCGGGGCCATCCGCAACGCCGCCTCCGGGCTGACCTGCGGCCCGGACGAGCCGGTGCTGGTCTTCAACGGCGACATCCTCTCCGGCCTCGACATCGCCGCCCTGCGCGACGGCCACGTGGCCGCCGGGGCCGACGTCACCCTGCACCTCACCCGGGTGGAGGACCCGCGGGCCTTCGGCCTCGTCCCGACCGACGAGAACGGGCGAGTGCTGGAGTTCCTGGAGAAGCCGGAGACGCCGGAGCAGATCGTCACCGACCAGATCAACGCCGGCTGCTACGTCTTCACCCGGTCCGTCATCGACCGCATCCCGGCCGGCCGCGAGGTCTCCGTCGAGCGCGAGACCTTCCCCGAGCTGCTGGCCACCGGCGCCCTGCTGCGCGGCGTCGTCGACACCTCGTACTGGCTGGACCTCGGCACCCCGGCCGCCTTCGTCCGCGGCTCGGCCGACCTGGTGCTCGGCAAGGTCGACTCCCCGGCCGTCCCCGGCCCCACCGGCGACGCCCTGCTGCTGCCCGGCGCCACCGTCCACCCCGGCGCGGTGCTCAGCGGCGGCACGGTGGTCTCCGCGGACGCGGTGATCGAGGCCGGCGCGATCGTCGAGGGCAGCGTGATCCTGCCCGGCGCCGTGATCGGGCCGGACACCCTGGTCAAGGACTCGATCGTGGGCGCCTACGCCACCGTCGGCGACCGCTCGGCGCTGGACGGCGCGGTGATCGGCGACGGCGCGATCGTCGAGTCCGACAACGAGCTGCCCAACGGCATCCGGATCGCCTGCGGCACCCTGCTGCCGGTCGGCGCCGTCCGCACCACGGCCGGCCCGGGCGGCTGCCCGGCCGGCACGGCCGCGGCCGCCTCGGTGCACGGGCCGTCGGTCACCGCCCAGCGGTAGCGGCTCCGGCTCCCCGGCCGGGGCCCTGGAGGGCCCCGCCTACCGCCCCGCCCACCGCCTCGCGGAGGACTTTCGGACGCGTTCGTCTCAGGCTCGCTGCAAACCGGCCCCGGCTTCGTCCGGGGCCGACGCGCACTGGGCCGGACGGGTACCTTCGGAGCGTGGCTGGTAATCGATACGACAGCGGTCAGGGCGCCGACCGTCCGCACGGCGGATGGTCGCCCCCTCCGCCGCCGGCGGGGGCGCCCGGGGGGTACGGGCGGACGGACGGGCCCGGGGACGGGCCGGAGTACTTCACGGCCGCGCACCCGACGGCAGCGGCCGGCGGCCCGGGGGGCCACGGCGGTCCGGGCGGTCCGGGCGGTCCGGTCGGCGACGGGTACGACCCGTACCCGGCCGGGCCGTACGCGGCAGACCCGTACGCGGCCGACGCGCCCGGCAACACCCGGGCCTTCCCGGCCGGCGACCCGTACCGCGGCGGCGCCGCCCCGTACGGGCAGCAGCAGCCGCCGTACGGCCAGGAGCACGGCCAGTACGGCCAGGGCCAGTACGACGACGGCGGCTACGGGCAGCAGCCGCCGCCGTCCTACGGCCAGGACCAGCAGCACCCGTACGGGCAGGACAACGTCACCGTCTACCGGGCCGGCGGCCAGTCCGCCCCGCACGTCAGCGGGCCCCGGCCGCAGTGGCGCGAGCTGTTCGTCGGGATCTTCCGCAGCCCGAGCGCGACCTTCGACCGCACCCGCGACCACCAGGTCTGGCTGCCCGCCCTCACCGTCTCGCTGCTGTACGGCGTGCTCGCGGTGCTCGGCATCGGGCTGACCCACGACGACATCGTCAACTCCGCCTTCTCGGTGGCGCTGACCGGCCTGCTCGCCGCCGCCGTCGGCTTCACCGTGGCCGGCGCCGTCTTCGGCGCGGTCACCTACGCGCTGGCCCGCCAGCTCGGCGGCGACGGCCCGTGGAAGTCGACGGTCGGCCTGGCCGTGCTGATCGGCTGGCTGACCGACGCGCCCCGGCTGGTGCTCGACCTGGTGCTGCCCTCGGGCAGCCCGGTGGTGCAGGTGGTCGGCTGGGCGACCTGGGGGCTCTGCGCGTACCTGCTGACCAGCATGGTCCGGCGGGTGCACGACCTGCCCTGGGGCAAGGCGGCGGGGGCTGCGGCGGTGCAGCTGATCGCGCTGCTGGTGCTGATCAAGCTGCCGACGCTGGGGTGACCGGGCCGACCGCGGCGTCCTGATCAAGGCCCCCGCCCCCGGCGGCGGGCCGGCAGGCAGAATGGTGGGCGGGTCCGGCCGGAAGGCCCGGGCCCGCCCACCCTCGTTCGTCCACCACCAGCGGAGCCAGCCATGACCCTCCCCACCACCCACGTCAGCTTCCCGGCCGGGGCGGTGACCGGAGAGTCCCCGGTGCTGGCGGTGCACCCGCTGGCGGACGGCCGGTACGCGGTGGTGACCGAGGCCAGCCCGTTCCACCCGCTCGACCACACCTGGCCCGACCAGCCGGCCGACCACGGCACCCTCACCGTCGACGGCACCGAACTGGCCGTGGTGGACTGCCTCACCGGCGCGGTCGGCCCGGACGGCGGCGCGCCGCTGGTCGGCGCCGAGATCCCGGTCAAGCGCGGGGACGAGGAGTGGTCCTGGCTGGTCCTGCACGTCCTCGCCACCGACCCCGGCGACCTCACCGGCCGCACCGTCGCGCTCGCCGTCGACACCGAGCGCCGGGCCGCGCTGAGCGCCTCGCACAGCGGCTGCCACCTGCTCGCCCTCGCCCTCAACGCCGCGCTCGCCCCGCGCTGGCGCAAGGACCCGGGCCGCTCGGACGCCTTCGGCAACCCCGACTTCGACAGCCTCGCCATGGCGAGCTCGGTCATGGACACCCAGGCCAGCACGGACACCTACCGGCTCGGCAAGTCGCTGAAGAAGAAGGGCTTCACGGTCGACGCCACCGAGGAGTTCCCCGCCCTCGCCGACGCCCTGCCCGCCCTCACCGAGGACGTCAACGCCCGGCTCGCCGCCTGGGTCGCGGCCGACGCCCCGGTCCGCATCGAGGTCCCCGGCCCCGAGCTGACCGCCCGCCGCCAGTGGCACTGCGAGCTGCCCGAGGGCGGCGCGCGGATCTTCTGCGGCGGCACCCACCTGCACCACCTCGGCGAGCTCGCCGAGCTGCGCACCGAGCTGCGGCTGTCCGAGGACGGCGCCGAGCTGGTCGCCGTCACCAGCCCCAAGCGGGCCTGACGCCCGGGGCGGCTCGGGCGCGGGCCCGTACGCCGCCCGGAAACGCCGCGGGCGGCCACCCCCGGGGAGGGGGTGGCCGCCCGTCGTGCGTGCGCCCTGCCGCGGTGCGGTCGGACCTCGCTGCGGTCAGACCTCGCTGCGGTGGAAGTTCAGGTACGAGCGGGACGGCGTCGGGCCGCGCTGGCCCTGGTAGCGCGAGCCGTAGCGCGCGGAGCCGTACGGGTGCTCCGACGGCGAGGAGAGCCGGAACAGGCACAACTGCCCGATCTTCATCCCCGGGTAGAGCTTGATCGGCAGCGTCGCGACGTTCGACAGCTCCAGCGTCACGTGACCGCTGAAGCCGGGGTCGATGAAGCCCGCCGTGGAGTGGGTGAGCAGGCCCAGCCGGCCCAGGCTCGACTTGCCCTCCAGCCGGGAGGCCACGTCGTCGGGCAGCGTGATGACCTCGTACGTCGAGGCCAGCACGAACTCGCCCGGGTGCAGGATGAACGCCTCGTCGCCGTCCGGTTCGACCAGCCGGGTCAGGTCCGGCTGCTCCTCGGAGGGGTCGATGTGCGGGTACTTGTGGTTCTCGAACACGCGGAAGAAGCGGTCGAGGCGCACGTCGATGCTCGACGGCTGGATCATCGCCGGGTCGAACGGGTCGAGGGCGACCCGGCCCAGGTCGATTTCGGTCCGGATGTCCTTGTCAGAGAGCAGCACGCTTCGAGGTTACGTGCACGACGGGGCCCCGGACGAATCCGTCCGGGGCCCGGTGTCCTCCCGCCGGCCGTCAGGCCAGGAACTCAGCGGCCTCCAACCGCATCGCCTGAGCCAGTTGGGCCGTCGACAACTCCCGCACGTCGGCCAGCACCGAGCTCCGGAGCCGTCCGCACTGCGGACAACGGATCAACCGCCCGGGCCCGAGCCGCCTGGGACCGAGGTTCTGCATCGGGAACGTGGTGGTGCTGAACAGGTGCCCCTCGGCACAACGAACGACGGCGCGCTGCTCCATCGATCCCCTTCCCATCCCTAACCCAGTACTCACCCGTACTCATCGCGCCCCGGCGGCCAGGCCCCGGGACAGCGTCACATTAGGGGATGTTCCGGACATTCCACACCATGGCTCGCCGCCCCGCCCCCACACCCACCGGAGCACTCGCACGCGGCCCAAACAGTACGCCCCCCGCCCACCCCCACCCGGCTCCGCCACGACCCGGGGCGGGCCGTGCAACCACTGTCTCGGATGGGGTACAGTGACACTGGAATGAGCGGTCTCTGACGGCTCATCAGGCGGGCGTAGTTTAATGGTAGAACATGAGCTTCCCAAGCTTAGAGCGCGAGTTCGATTCTCGTCGCCCGCTCCACGGTAAAGCCCCAGGTCAACGGCCTGGGGCTTGCTTGTTGTCTGGACCAATTTGGGGCTGTCGTGCCAGATTCGTGCCAGAAGGCCGCCAGCGGAGCGTTGGCGTTGGAAGATTTTGGCCACTGAGGGTGCCCGGTGGGCGGGATGGGCGCCATGCGTCTCGAATGATGAGATCGATTTTTTGCGATACCCATCACCATGTTCTCGCCCTGGGTGCGTGGTCCAGGCGGCGGGTGGCCGATCGTCGGGCGCGACCACAAGTCCGAGTCGCTTGTAGGTGCCCCACAACTCGGGTTGGCGGCGGGGTGGGTCAGGTATGCCAAGTCTCCAGCGAGGTGGTGTGCGGCACGGAGGGGGCAGCGGCCTGCTTCTTCAATGATCGCATCGGGGTTGTCTGGGCACCGATCAACCAGTATCGCTGACGCATTGTCAGTTGATCTACCTATGCTGCCGTTTCATACACGCCGACCGCACCGGCGAACCATGAGGAACAACTGGAGCCCCGATGGGTCAGATAGCAGCCGGACACACCTGCGCGATCAAAACCGCCTCAGGGGGTCTGATATCGGCCGACTGGTGCATTGAGCACTTCGCCCAGGTCCTTGTCGGGCTGCCAGACCTTGCCGAGGCCGACCCCGCCCGACCCGAACTGCTCATCCACGAGGAGACTGTCAGGTCGAAGCACATTCAGATCTATTACACGCCGTTCGACCGGAGCATCGATCCCGATGTGAAGGTGATCCTGGTTGGTGTCACGCCAGGGCGTCGGCAACTCCATCTTGCGGTGCAGGCGGCCCAGGCCGCGCTGACTGAGGGCCGTTCCCCGGAGGAGGCAGTCCGACAGGCGGGCCAGACGGCGAGTTTCGCCGGGTCGATGCGAAAGACCGCCGTGACGATGCTGGATGCTATCGGTCTGGCCGAGGCTCTCGGGATCACCACCGCGTCCACTCTGTTCGGCGAGCATGCGGGCATGTGCGCCACCACCTCGGCGGTCTGTCACGCGGTGTTCGTCAACGGGAACTACGAGACCGTGCGGATCGTCGTCGACGGACCGCCAGCCATCCAGACTCGTATGCGGCTCTTCGGCTACAAGGGGAAGGTGCTCCACGACTGCGACGGCACCCGGTTCCTCGCACCCGAGGCGGAGGCCGGCAAGCCCTGCGGGTGCCCTGGGACCTTTGCGGAGAAGAGACTGGCGGCGAGGTCCTACCGAGGCCCCCAGCCGAGCATCAGCATCCGGTTCAAGCTCGCCGCCGAGCCGGCACTGGGAGAGTTCATCCACGTGAGCGGGTCGCGGGCACTGCTCGAGACGGTGCCTGATCTCCAACGGGCGCTGGCCGAGGCTAGCGGCCCCGCGACGTGCGAAATCTCTCTAGAGCTAGTGAAGTTGACCACCGCATCCGGCAGGTCCGTCTGCTTCCGGAAGCCGGTGGTCCGTGTGATCGGCGATTTATCCGAGCCCGAGCCTCGCCCGGTCGCAACGCGCCGGGCGATCAAACGGCGCTGTCGAGGCTGGCTGCGGCCCATGCCTGCTGGACGGCGCGGATTTCCTGATCGGTGGGTCTGCCTGGTCGGGTGGGCAGAAATCGGGCGGCGATGATCACCCGGCGGAGCTTGGCGACCATGTCGGAGACGGACGGATCGGTCTTGCTGGTGTACCAGGGGGCACGCTCGCGCCGGTCGGCGGCATGGCCGGGGTGGTGGCCGTGCAGCGCGTACCAGACGATGGTGATCGTGTAGCAGTACAGGCCGAATGGCACGGTGCGCTCGACGGCGGCCCGGGTTCGGCTGTGAGCCTGGCCGGCCCCGAGTAGGTCGCGGGTCTCGGCGAAGGTGACCTCGATCGACCACCGCCACGCGTAGCGGGTGATCAGCGCCGGGGCGGGCGTGGTCAGGTCGGTGGTGACCAGCGCCAGGTCGTAGCCGGTGGTGGTGTCCTCGTCGCGCAGGAGGATCACGCGGACGGTGCGGGTGCGGAAGGAGCCGTACCACAGGCAGGTGATCTCGGCCAGGTGCACGGTGGCGGTGCGCTGGTAGCGCGTGACCTCGACGGACGCGAACGTGCAGCTCACAGCCAGTTCCTTCGCCGTGCCCAGGCGGGCGCCCTTGAGAGCGGGCCGGCCGCGCTTGTCGGTGCGGGGCGAGGTCGTAGAGCACCGCGGACGCGGGAAGCCGGGTGGTGAAGGTGCAGGTGGCGGGCAAGTCGCGCAGCGCCTTGCCGTGGTAGGCGGCGTCCGCGACGACGCGGATACGGCGGGTATGGTGGCATGCGGCCAGGAACCGGAGCATCGACGCGGCGAGGTCGACCTTGCTCAACTCCTGCTTCGGGCGCCACAGCCGGGCCATCACCGGAAGGCACACCGGCCGGGCCAGGAAAGGGAGTTGGACGATGATGCCGATCACGACGAAGCAAGTCCCGCGCCCGACCGGCTTGGCGCCCTGGGCCGCGCCGTCATGCTGCCAGGCCGCGCCGAACACCTTCTTCCCGCGCCGCTTGAACAGCGTGTCGTCCACCGCCACGGTCAGCACCCCGTCCTCGGGCAGCAGGCGGCGCACGATCAGGTGGGACAGGGACGCGCCCAGGATGTCCGGGCTCCAGCGGGCGCGGGAGAAGAAGGCGTGGGCGCGGTCATTGGACCAGGTGCGCGTCAACCCGGCGCCGACAAGCATCCCGGTCACCGTGCACTTCCCGGTCTGAGCGATCAGCCCTGTGACCAGCGCGGCGAAGGTGCCGAACGTCGGCGCGGTGAAGTTGCCCCGCAGCAGCTGCAACACGGCGAGCAGCGAAGCAGGTACGGTCGGATCCGGAAGCATCGGCAGGTCCCTCCGCGGAGACGACAGAAGCACCGCCGATGCTTCTCTGCTGTCGCCAGCCCAAGCGGCCAGATGACACCACATCACCCACCCGAGCGACCCCAGCGACGATCAACGAAAACGTCGAAAGTCGAGCCATACCGAAAGCCGCAGGTCACAGACCTGCGGCTTTCGTGTTATCTGGACCAGTTCATCCCTGTCGTGTCAGGTTCGTGCCAGAACGCCGTTCGGCCGCTGCCGGATTGGGCGGTTGGCGCCGACACGGGCGGGGGCTACCAGAAACGTGCGCTCTGTCCGTCGAGTCGATCAGCCGAAGGTCGTCGTGCCAGGTCGGGACCTGCCGGGCCAGTGCCCCCAACGAACGGGCACCCTTTGTCAGGGCCGCGGCTAGGCCGGCAATTGGACTCATTCATCTAGGCGCTCTGCGCTGCCTGATGGGGCGCGGGCCCGGGCTCTGCCGTGATCAGGGTTGTGATCGCGGGGAGTTGCTCGCTGAGGAAGAAGTGTCCGCCGGGGAAGGTCGTGAAGCGTGTTCCCGCCGTGGTGTGGTTGCTCCAGGCGGCGGCGCCAGCCTGGCTGACGCGGGAGTCGCCGTTGCCGGTGAGCACGGTGACGGGGCAATCGAGGACGGCGTCGGGGGCGCAGCTGTACGTCTCGATCGCCTTGTAGTCGCTGCGGATGGCCGGCAGGGCGCCCCGGAGCAGTTCGTCGTCGACGAGCAGCCGCTGGTCGGTGCCACCGAGCGCGGCCATCTCCTTCAGCAGCGCGTCGTCATCGAGCCGGTGGACCGCGTCGGTGCGGAGGAAGGAGGGGGCGCTACGGCCGGAGGCGAAGAGGTGGGTGACCATAATGTCCTCGCGCTGGAATCGCAAAGCCACCTCAAAGGCGAGAATCGCGCCCATGCTGTGCCCGAAGAACTGCAGCGGAAGGTCGGTCCAGTCGGCGAGTGCCTCGGCGACCGCGTCGGCATACCGGGGAATGCTGTCGATGAGAGGGTCGGTACGCCGGTCCTGGCGGCCCGGATACTGAATGGCCACGACGTCGACGACGCCCGACAGGGCGAGTGCGAGCGGGCGGAAGAAGGTGGCCGATCCGCCCGCGTGCGGAAAGCACACCAGTCGGCGGTCCGCCCCGGGGGTGGGCTGGTACCGCCGAATCCAGGTGTTCTCCTCGCGTCCGCCGTCCGACATGGCCCTGCCTTCCGTCATGAGTCAAAGGGGAAGTGGGCCGCGTCAGCGGGAGCCGTCTCCGTCGTGGCCTCTTGGAAGTTATCCGCACCCGCGCTGGACGGTAAGGCCGATTAGGGGCACGGGCGGCTACTCCTTTTGGGGAGTGTCCATGCCACTTCGGGTTCAGCGGCGCAGCGCGCCGTGCAGCGCGGCCATCCAGTGCTCCGTGGTGCGTCGGGCCAGGGCGCTGTCCGGCGCGTACCCCTCGAAGAGGTGGAAGGCGCCCGGTACGAGGTGGAGTTCGGTGCTGACACCGGCCTCCACGAGTCGGCGCGCGTAGTCCATGCCCTCGTCCCGCAGGGGGTCGTTTTCGGCCACCATGATGTAGGCGGAGGGGAGTCCCGACAAGTCGTCGGCGCGGGAGGGGGCCGCGTAGGGAGCGGTCGGGTCCGCGCCGCCGAGGTAGGTCTGCCACATGGTCAACGCGGTCCGCCGGTTGAGTATGCGGTGGTCGGTGACGCTGTGGGCGGAGGGGGTGTCGCAGCGGTCGTCCAGCACAGGGATGAGTAGGAGCTGGTGGATCAGCCGTGGGCCGCCCTGGTCGCGGGCTATCAGGGCTACCGCGGCGGCGAGGCAGCCGCCTGCGGAACGCCCGCTGACCGCCAGCCGGTCGGGGTCCACGCCGAGGCCGGCCGCGTTGGCGTGCAGCCAGCCGAGCGCGGCGTGGCAGTCGGTGAGCCCGGCGGGGTAAGGGTGCTCGGGCGCCAGCCGGTAGCCGACCGAGACCACCACCGCGCCGCCTCCGAGGCAGATCTCGCGGCAGTTGCCGTCGGCGGTGTCGAGGTCTCCGGTGACGAAGGCGCCGCCGTGGCAGTAGAGCACCCCGGGCAACGGCGCGGCGCCCTCCCCGGTCGGGATGTAGATGCGCAGCTCCACCTGGTTGCCGTCAGGGCCGGTGAACGAGGCCCCGCTGATCTCGATCCTCGGGTCGGCGGGCGCGGGAGCGGCGGCGAGCAGCTGCCGGGTGGCGGCGCGGGTGCCGTCGACGTCGCTGAACCAGTCGAGCGTCGGAAGGGTGGTGAGCACGGGGGAGAGAGCGGGGTCGATATTCACAGATTTCCTCGGTAGCCTACGGTATTTCATTCGGCGCGCGATATTCGAAAAAAGGAGAGCCGCCACCCGGGTGGCGGCACCGAATTCTTGCGCTCAGACGGCCGCGTTATTCGCGTGCCACGATGTGTGCGAGGTGTCGGTCCGGATGACCGAGGCGGCCATCGCCTTGTTCACCGCGTCGATCCGGGAAACCGCGTCGAGTTTCTCGAATATGTTTCGCATGTGGCGCTTCACCGTGCCTTCAGCGATTCCCATCGAGGCCGCCGTCTGCCTGTTGCTGCGGGCTGCGGCGACATGGTTGAGAACCTCGATCTCGCGGTTGGACAGCGCACCCGGCCCGGTCGGCTTTTGCCGGGAGACCTTGAGGCTCTTCCGGGAGACCGACATGGTCACCTGCTGGTCGGCGCTGCAGGCGGCGCGGATCGCGGAGATCAGCGTCGCGCGGGTCGCGCTCTTGTGGAGGAAGCCGCTGATGCCCAGTTCGAGGAACTCCTGGACCAGGCCGGGGGAGTCGTGCATGGTCAGGATGACCGTGCTCGTGTCCGGGCAGCGCTCGCGCAGCTGCGTCACGGTGGTCAGGGTCTTCTGCCCCGGCATCTCGACGTCCAGCAGGGCGATGTCGGGCTGGTGCTGCACCGCCAGCTCCACAGCGTACTGGCCGTCCCCGGCCTCGGCCACGATCTCGAGGTCGGGTTCGCTGCGCAGGGAGTCGCACAGGGCCTGGCGAAGTATCGTGTGGTCGTCGGCGACGAGTATGCGGATCTGGTCAGACATGTTCTGCGACTCCGATCGGTATCCACAGGTCGACTCGGGTGCCGGTCGGCGCGGCGTCCTTGATGGTGAGTCGGCCGTTGAGTTGCTCGACCCGCTCGGACATGGAGATCAGGCCGTGGCCCCTGCGGCCGGATGCGGCCCGGTGCAGGTCGAGCCCGATGCCGTTGTCCTCGACCAAGACGTTCACCTCGCTCGCAGTGAACTCCACGCGCACCTCGATCCGGCTGGCCGTGGAATGCGCCAGGGCGTTGAGCAGGCACTCGCGCAGCACGAGGAAGAGTTCGGCGAGCGTCCGGTGGCCGGCGGGGCCGCCGTCCCCGATGACATCGATCGTCACCGTGCTCGTCCTGGCCACCTGCATCGACTCCACGAACGCCGCGAGAGCGCCGCGCAGGTCCAGGTCGGAGGAGTCCTCGCGGAGCCGGGTGATGAGTTCGCGCAGTTCCAGCAGGGTGTCGACGAGCGTGTCGCGCACGGCCAGCACCGGCTGCTGCTCGGCCTCGGGCCGGTCGGCGATCGACAGTGCGTAGAGCTCCAACTGGCGCATCGCCAGGCTCACGCTGCTGCCCACGCGGTCGTGCACGTCACGCGCGAGCGCCCGCCGGTGGGCATCGGTCGTGTTGTGCAGCGCGGTCAGCAGGGCGGCCTCGCGGTCACCCGAGATGACCTGCCACCGTGCGTTGACGCTGCGGTGGAGCGTCAGGAGTGCTTCGGTGAGCAGGGAGGTCCGCTGAGGCCCGTCGCCCACCACCTCCCGCAGTGCGGCCGCCACCGTCTCGAAGAGCAGTGTGGACGCTTGCGCCAGGGCGACCGGGTCGTCGGCATGGACCGCGGGATGCGCATCGGCGGCGGCTCGCGCCAGACGGGTCGCCTCCTCCGGGGTGACGGCCCGCCCCAGCTCCAGGGTCAGCGCACAGGCGGCGATGACCTCGCCGGCCTGGACGGCGATACGGTCGCGGCTCGAAGTACTCCACATCAGCGTGCTCCGCTGGCTTACCAGTTGCGCACAAAACCGCTCGACCAGGGCGGAGGAACGGCCCAGGAGGGCATGCCCCGGCCCGTTTTCTTTGCTCAGATTTTTCTTGAAGGCCACGAGTAATCCCCCGATTCGGTGGGCTCCCAAGGATCTACCGGGTCCTCGGCTCGGGGCGGCGCACCACCTGCTGCAACGCCCGGGTGCACTGCTCAACGCCGCAGACCTGGAAAGGCGAGGATACATCGTCCACTGCGAGCCGCGAGGCTCGATTCTGGTTCGCGGCCATCTATGGCTCCAGTTATGACGACAAGTCAGTTTAATTGGGGCGCCGATTCGCGGGGCGGCCCGATGTGGGCGCCAATGGAGTGATCCGAGTCACGTGTCGGCCTGGGGGGGTGGGGTGGCGGCGACCGTGGCTACCACGGAAATCCCCGCCGTGCGTTTCGGACCGGTTTCAACTTCCATTTCTCGATGGCCAATTGATGTAGATCCGCACAGTCGGAACTCTTAGCGTTTCGCCACGGTCACAGCCGGTAAGTGTGATCCTCGGCGCCGCCGTACGCGCCTCCGGGCCGGCGCCCGGGGTGGGGGGTTGCCCGGTGCACCCGGGTCGTGATCAGAGTGATGACCTGCGCCAACCGCCCTCCGGCACGCCCGCGCGGGCACCGATGAGGGTCATGAGACACATCGGTATCACTAAAGGAGCACACGGTCGGCTGCGCCTTAAGTGACCTACTTCCCAACGCTCTTGGCTAACTAACGTGGCCTCCGCGCGGCAGGTCAGCGGGCGGGATGCCTGCCCTTCACGCCGGACTTTCACATTCGAAGCACGTGGCAGTAGGGGGATTCCAGGATGAGGCTGGGCGGCGCTCTGAGCATCAAGGCGGCCTCGACATGGCTACCGGAGGACCGGGAAGCCGTGGACGAGGTGATCGCGGACGGGCGGCTGGAACCCGAGCACCGGCACCGCGTCGGCGTCACCGAGCTCCCGGTCTCGACCGAGCTCGCCGGCCCGCAGCTCGCGGCGCGTGCCGCCCAGCGGGCGCTGCGTGCCGCCGACTGGGACACCGACCGCGTCGGCCTGCTGGCCCACGCCTGGATCTACCACCAGGGTCACGACTTCTGGGCTCCCGCTCACTACGTCGCCGACCAGGCGGGTGTCGGCAAGGCGCTGCCCTTCGGCCTCCAGCACATGTCCAACGGCGGTGCGCTCGGCGTTCAGCTCGCCGCGACCCGTCTGGTCGCGGACCCGGCGATGGATTCGGTCCTGGTCACCACCGGCGACCGCTTCTCCCTGCCCGGCTTCGACCGTTGGGCCGGCGACTACGACGTCGTCTACGGCGACGCCGGTACCGCCCTCCTGCTCGGCCGCACCGACGGCCAGGGCGACCTGCTGCACATGCTCTCCTTCTCGACCGCCGCGGCCGCCGAGACCGAGCTCTTCTTCCGAGGCCGCGATCCGTTCAGCGACGCCGCCCTCGACCACAGCCGGCCCATCGACGTACGCCGCCCGAAGAAGGCGTACCTGGAGATGGGCGGCATGGAGCAGCTCAAGTCGCTCGGCCTGGCCAAGGTGCGGCACATCCTGCTGGAGTGCCTGGAATTCGCCGGCATCAAGCCGGGCGACCCGCGAATCCGCTGCATCGCGCTGCCCCGCGCCGGCGACTCCGTCTACAACCTCATGTACTTGCCCGTCATCGAGGACGTGACCAAGGCCGAGCCGCTGTTCCTCGGCCGGAAGACCGGCCACCTCGGCGCCGGCGACTTCATCGCCAACCTCAGCGACATCATCGCCTCGGACATGCTCCTGCCCGGCGAGATCGCCCTCGTGATCGGTGGTGGCGCCGGCTACACCTGGTCCTGCGCCGCCTTCCAGGCCCCGGAGAAGACCCATGGCTGAGCTCGCACAGACCCCCCGCTCGCAGGGCACCCCGACCATCGCGGTCATCGGCGTCGCCTGCCGGCTGCCGGGAGCGCCGGACCCGCAGGCGTTCTGGAAGCTCCTCGACGGCGGCCAGGACGCGATCACCGAGGCACCCGCCGACCGCTGGGATCCCGACACACCCATCGCGGCACGTTTCGGCGGCTTCCTCGACCAGGTGGACCGCTTCGACGCGGGCTTCTTCGGAGTCTCGCCCCGCGAGGCGACCGTCATGGACCCACAGCAGCGCCTGATGCTCGAACTCGGCTGGGAGGCACTGGAGGACGCCCGGATCGTTCCCGCCGACCTGCGCGGCAGCAGGACCGGCGTCTTCGTCGGCGCGATCGCCGACGACTACGCCCACCTGATGCACACGGCCGGCGCGGACGGCATCACCGCGCACACCGTCACCGGCACCCACCGCGGCATCATCGCCAACCGCGTCTCCTACGTCCTCGACCTGCATGGGCCGAGCATGACCGTCGACACGGCGCAGTCCTCCGCGCTCGTGGCGGTCCGTATGGCATGCGAGAGCCTGGCCCGTGGAGACTCGACACTCGCCCTGGCCGGCGGGGTCAGCCTCAACATCCTCGCCGAGACCACCCTCAGCACCGAGAAGTTCGGCGGTCTCTCGCCCGACGGCCGCTGTTACACCTTCGACGAGCGGGCCAACGGCTACGTGCGCGGCGAGGGCGGCGCCGCGCTGCTGCTCAAGCCGTACGAGCAGGCCCTCGCCGACGGCGACCGCATCCACTGGCTCATCATGGGCGGCGCCGTCAACAGCGACGGCGCCAGCGACGGCCTCACCGTGCCCAGCGGAGCGGCCCAGGAAGACGTCATCAGGCGGGCCTACGACGACGCCGGCATCGACCCGGCCCTGGTCCAGTACGTCGAACTGCACGGAACCGGCACCCGGGTCGGCGACCCCACCGAGGCCGCCGCGCTGGGTGCCGCGCTCGGCGCCGGCCGGGCCGTCGCCGCGCCCCTGCTCGTCGGCTCGGCGAAGACCAACGTCGGCCACCTCGAAGGCGCCGCCGGCATCGTCGGTCTGCTGAAAGCCGGACTGAGCATCGCCCACCGGAGGATTCCGGCGAGCCTCAACTACGAGCGGCCCAATCCCGCGATCCCGCTGGACGACCTGCACCTGCGCGTGCAGAGTGAATCGGGCCCGTGGCCGCACCCGGACCGTCAACTGGTGGCCGGGGTCAGCTCCTTCGGGATGGGCGGTACGAACGGGCACCTCGTGCTCGCCTCGCAGCCGGGCCACGCGGAGGAGACGGAGCACCCCGCGGCCGACCGTGACGGGCACCGGCCGCTGGCGCCCGCCGGGGATCCGTCCAAGGACGGATCCCCCGTGCCCTGGCTGCTGTCCGGGAAGACCGAGGCCGCGATGCGCGCCCAGGCCGAGCGGCTGCTCGCGTCGCTTAGCACCGACGCGCCGCGGTGCCCCGCCGACGTCGCGCTCTCACTCGCCACCACGCGCACCCACTTCGCCCACCGCGCCGCCGTGGTGGCCGGCGACCTCGACGCACTCACTGCGGGGCTGGAGGCGCTGGCGCTGGGCAAGCGCTCTGCGGGCGTGATCACCGGTCGCGGCGCCGAGGAGGGCGCCCTCGCCTTCCTCTTCACCGGCCAGGGCAGCCAACGGCTGCGGATGGGCCGGCAGCTGTACGAGACCCATCCGGTCTTCGCCGAAGCCTTCGACGAGGTGTGTGCCGAACTCGACGACCGCATCGGCCGCTCGCTGCGCGCCATCATCTGGGCGGAGGACGACAAGGGCGGTACCGGTGAGGCGGGGTCCGCCGCCGACCGCGCCTCGCTCGACGAGACCCGGTACACCCAGCCCGCGCTGTTCGCGGTCGAGGTGGCCCTCTACCGGCTGATCACCTCATGGGGGGTGCGTCCCGACTACCTCGCCGGACACTCCATCGGTGAGATCGCCGCCGCCCACGTGTCTGGTGTCCTCTCGCTCGCCGATGCCGCGACGCTGATCGCCGCGCGCGGCCGGCTGATGCAGGCCCTGCCGGCCGGCGGCGCGATGATCGCGCTCCAGGCCTCCGAGGCCGAGGTGATCCCGCTGCTGCGCGGCTCGGAGCAGACTGTCGGGCTCGCGGCGATCAACTCGCCGAACTCCACGGTGATCTCCGGAGCCGAGCAGGACCTGCTGCTGATCGCTGAGCACTTCCGCCGGATGGGCCGCAAGACCCGGCAGCTGAACGTCAGCCACGCCTTCCACTCGCCGCTCATGGCCCCGATGCTCGCCGAGTTCCAGGCCGTCGCCGAGACCCTGACCTACCACGAGCCGACCGTTCCGCTGGTTTCCACCGTCACCGGAGAACCGGCCGACGCGGACGAACTGCGGTCTGCGGCCTACTGGGTCCGGCATGTCGCCCAGCCGGTCCGCTTCGCCGGCGCCCTGAACGCCCTGCGCGCCGCCGGCGCGCGAACCTTCCTCGAGGTCGGGCCGGGCGGAGTGCTCACCGCTATGGGCCAGGAGTGCCTGGACGAGCCCGGCACCGTCTTCCTGCCCGGTATGCGGGAGGGCGCCGAGGGACACGCGATTACGGCCGCGCTCGCGGGGCTGTACGTCAACGGGACCGATATCGACTGGCGCGCGGTGATCGACGCCGACGCGACCGTCGTCGACCTGCCCACCTACGCGTTCCAACGCCGCCGCTACTGGTCCGAGCACACCCCGCGCCCCACCGCGGCGGCCACCGCCGGACCGGCCGTCCCCGCCACGCACAGTGCCAAGGACGAGGAGACGGCGCACGCCGCCGTCGAGCCGGGCCGCCGCGCCTCCCTCGGCACGCGGGAACTCACCCGCGAACTCACCGACCTCGTACGGAACACGGTCGGCACGGTCCTCGGCCACACCGCCGATGACGACGTCGTACTCACCCAGACCTTCAAGGAACTGGGCTTCGACTCGCTGCTCGCCGTCGAACTGCGCAACATCCTCAACGAGGAACTCGACCTCCGACTGCCCGCCGGCCTGCTCTTCAACTACCCGACGCCCGCGGTTCTGATCGACCACCTCGTCGGCGAGCTCTCCGGCACCTCGACGGACAGCGGCGCCCCCATGGCCACCGTCGTCCGTGCCGACGAGCCGATCGCCGTCGTCGCCATGTCCTGCCGCTACCCGGACCGGATCACCTCTCCCGAGGAGCTCTGGCAGGTCGTTGCCGAGGGCATCGACACCATCGGCGACTTCCCCACCGACCGAGGCTGGGACCTCGACGCCCTCCTCGGCACCGACCCGTCGCAGCCGGGCCTGTCGAGCGCCCGGCACGGCGGATTCCTCGACACGGCCACCGAGTTCGACGCGGACTTCTTCGGCATCAACCCCCGCGAGGCCGCGGCGATGGACCCGCAGCAGCGCCTGCTGCTGGAGACGGCCTGGGAGGTGTTCGAGAGCGCGGGCATCGACCCCGCGTCCGTGCGCGGCAAGCGGGTCGGCACCTTCATCGGCGCCACCGCGATGGACTACGGCCCGCGCCTGCACGAGACCGCGGACGGCTCCGAGGGCTACCTGCTCACCGGCGGCACCACGAGTGTCGCGTCGGGTCGGCTGGCGTATTCGTTCGGTCTTGAGGGGCCGGCGCTGACGGTGGACACGGCGTGTTCGTCGTCGCTGGTGGCGTTGCACCTGGCGGTGCAGTCGCTGCGGCGTGGTGAGTGCGAGATGGCGCTGGCCGGCGGTGTCACCGTGATGGCCACACCCGGCATGTTCGTGGAGTTCTCGCGTCAGCGGGGTCTGTCCGCGGACGGGCGTTGCAAGGCGTTCGCGGCGTCGGCGGACGGGACGGGCTGGGCCGAGGGTGT
>NZ_JBEOSP010000019.1:0-172294 GCF_040303105.1 Kitasatospora sp. NPDC096128
GGCCCGGCTCCCCGCGCGGGGAGCCGGGCCGCCGGCGTTCCGGCTGGAGGGCACGGGTCAGAGCGGGATGACCCGGGTCAGGCGGACGAGGTGGCTGTCGGTGTCGATGACGTACTCGACCAGGCCGCGGCCGTACGGGATCGGAAGCCGGCGCCAGTCACCGGCGGTGTCCCGCGCGGTGCTCTCCGGGAGCCAGGGGTTTTCGGCGATCGCGACGGTGAGCGCGACGATCGCGGAGAACAGCTCGGCGGAGAGCTTCGGGTCGGCCAAGGCGTCCTGAACGGCCTCGGACGGTTCGACCGGCCACAGGTCCTCCGGATCGACGTCACTCACCCGGCAGCTCTCCGCCCCGCTCCCGGCGCAACCGGACGATGTCGGCCATGGTGACGGTAGGCAGGGTGCCGGCGCGGGCGGCGGCGATGATGCGGTCCTGCTCGGGGTCGGCGTCCATCTCCGCCTCGCACCACCAGCGGTTCAGGACCTGCTCGACCCGATCGATCGGGGCCTGGCCGAGTTCGCGGTAGAAGGCCATGCGGCGGGCGCCGGTGAGAGCTTCGGCGATGCCGTCCGGAGTACGTGGGACGCGCGGCTGCGGCTCCGGGTGGTGTGCGGGTTGGACGCTCATCCGATCCTCCTGCTGCTCGACACCACCGTATCGGCTGTCGCCACCACCCTGCGCTCGTCCCGGATGGCCCGGCTCCCCGAGCGGGGAGCCGGGCCGTTGCGGGGTTCAGATGGGCAGGTTCCAGCCCGGGCCGGGGACCGGGCTGGACTCGGGGTACGGGCCCATGCGGGTGGTGCCCCACGGTGCGGTCGTCATCTGTACTGCGCCTCCTCATTGTCGAGTTGCACTGTCTCGCCCGGAAGGGAAGGGCAATGGTGGGCCCGTGCGCGCCGCCGGGCCGACGGCGCGCACGGGAGTTCAGCGGGATCGGTTGATCAGGATGACGGCCGCGACGACGACGTGCAGCCCGGCCGCGGCGGACACGCCGTAGGCGGCCCAGACCCGGGTGCGGTCGGCGAGTGTTGGCGATCCGGCGGGCTGAAACGGGGCCTGGGAGCTGCCGGTGGGGTGCTGGAACGTGGGTGAGGGTATCGAGGACTTGTGGCTGAAGGGGCGGGACGTGTGGACGGTCCCGGCAGTGGAGGTGGTGGATCGTGCCCAGGCGTGACTACGTGGATGACCCCGACGCTCCCGAGGCGAACTCGCTGGTCCCGGCCGCGTCTGTGGTCGTGGTCGACGATGTGGGCCGCGTGCTGCTCCAACGGCGCACCGACAACGGGATGTGGGCGCTGCCCGGCGGCACGATGGAGATCGGTGAGTCGCTCGCCGGTTGCAGTGTCCGCGAGACCCGTGAGGAGACCGGCATCGACATCGCGATCACCGGGATCGTCGGAACCTGCACCGACCCGGGCCATGTGTTCGCCTACGACGACGGCGAGGTCCGCCAGGAGTTCTCCATCTGCCTCCTCGGACGGCCGCTCGGTGGGGAGTTGCGGGTGTCCGATGAGTCCCACGAGGTGGCGTGGTTCACCCCGGCCGAGACGGACGGGCTGCCGATGGTGTCGAACATCCGCAGGCGGCTGGCCGACTGGCGCTCCGGAGAGATCCCCGTGGTGCGCTAGCCGCCTTTGACCGTGACGGCGACGGCCCCCATCCTGCTCGGATGGGGGCCGTCGGTGATGCTCAGACGGTCGCGGTTTGCGGGGTTTGGATGGGGAGCTTCTCCGCGGTCGCCTCTATCTCGCGTACGCGCAGGGCGAGGGGGATGCGGAGGGCGGCGATCCAGGTCAGGGATGCTCCCAGCATGTGGAGGCCGACCATGAGCTCGGGGGCGTCGGTGAAGTACTGGATGAAGCCGAGGACGCCCTGGAGCAGGAGCACGGCCAGCAGTTCCTTGGTGCGGGACTTGGCTGCCTGGGGGGCCTTGATCGCGGCGAAGACGAAGATCAGGGCGATGGTGAGCCCCACCGATACGAACGCGAGGTCGGCGTGGAACTGGGCCAGCCGGTCGTAGTCGATCGGGATGCGGGGGACGATCTTGTTGTCCTTGGGCGTGCCCGGGTGGTGGCCGGCGCCGGTGACCAGGGTGCCCGCCGCGACCAGCAGGCCGACGACCAGGACCAGGACGTACGAGAGCTGGTGGATGGGGCGGGCCACCAGCAGCTTCGCCGGGCCGTCGCCTTCCTTGCTGCGCTCCCACATCAGGAGGGCGACCCAGACCAACGCCATGGCGGCGATCATGTGCAGCGCCACCGTGTACGGGTTGAGGCCGGTCAGCACGGTGATGCCGCCGAGTACGGCGTTGCTCATCACCAGCCAGAACTGGGCCCAGCCGAGCTTGGTCATGCTGCGCCGCCAGGGGCGGTGGCAGCGGGCGGCGAGGATCGCCCAGCCGACTGCCGCGCTCAGCACGTAGGTGAGCATCCGGTTGGTGAACTCGATGACGCCGTGGAAGCCCATCTCGGCGGTGGGCGTCAGGCTCTCGGCGGTGCAGCGGGGCCAGGTCGTACAGCCGAGGCCGGAGGCGGTGAGTCGGACGGCGCCGCCGGTGACGACGATGACCACGCTCATCACCAGCGCGGCGAACGCGGCGCGCCGGACCATCGCGGCGGAGGGCTGCCAGCGCTCGGCGAGCAGGGAGAAGAGGTTAGGCACGCGCTCAATCGTAGGCGGCCTTACAGGCGATCTTGGCGCGGGGCGCGGGGTCCGGCACCGGGGGAGCAAAGGGGACTGTTCGGGCAAGGCGGTCATTGGTCTTGACCATTCACCCGTCCGGCCGAAAGAGTGCGGATTGGTCCATACCTTTTTCGGGCCGCTCCCACTCTTCCCGCACCAAGCGGAGATCCTGCACATGCGCATATCCACCTCCGCCGCCGCGCTCGCGGTCGGCGGTTCGCTCGCACTCGCGGGCTTGATCGCCCCGTCCGCCCACGCTGTGGCCGCCGACCAGGAGTGCCGCAACCTCGGCGTCGCCAACCTCTACGGCGAGTTCATCGAGGGCGACGACACCCACACCCCCGACGCCGAGGGCGCCGTCGCCGTCGGCGGCAACGCGAACTTCACCGGCGGCTTCTCGGTCGGCCAGGAGCTGACCGCCGCCGAGGTCGACGCCCTGCCCGGCAGGAACGCCCTCGTTGTGGCCGGCACGATCACCGGCCACAACACCCAGGTGATGAAGGGCAACGGCGTCTACGGCGACAAGGCCGAGGGCGCTGTCGTCCAGGCCCACGCCGGCACCATCGCCCAAGGCCCGTCGCCGATCGACTTCAAGGCCGAGTTCACCGGGCTGCGCTCCGCCGCCACCGCGCTGGCCGCCGTTCCGCAGACCGCGGGCGCCACCGTCCAGGCGGACGGCTCGAAGCTGACGTTCACCGGCGGCGACGCGAAGTACAACAGCTTCACCGTCGACGCCGGGAAGCTCCAGGGCGCCAAGGAGATCTACGTCAAGGTGCCGGCCGGCTCGGTGACCGTCGTCAACGTCACCGGCGGCTCGTACGACATGGCCGCGGCCCGGACGACCGGCTTCTTCCTCTGGGACGCGGGCACGTCGTCCTTCGTGCTGGACGACAAGCTGCAGAGCGCGTCGGGCGGGGCGATCCGGTCCAAGCTGCTCTGGAACTTCCCCAGCGCGACCAAGGTGGTCAAGAACAGCGCCGCCGCGTGGGCCGGTACGGTGCTCGCGCCGAACGCCGCCTTCGACCTCGGCAGCGGCGGCCCGGTCAACGGTTCGGTGATCGCGGCCTCGCTGACCGGCAAGGGCGGCGCCGAGACCCACCACTACCCGTTCACCGGCTGCCTCCCGGGCACCACCCCGACCACCCCGGCCACGCCGCCGGTCACCCCGCCGGTGACGCCGTCGACCACGCCGACGACTCCGACCACCTCGGGCTCGCCGAGCGACTCGGCGAGCCCGTCCGGCTCGCCGAGCGCCCCGGTGACCGGCAAGCCGAGCCCGTCCGGTTCGGTCGGCCCGTCGGCCTCCTCCTCGGCGGTCGTGCCGGGTGCCTCGGCCAGTCCGTCCGCCTCGGCGAACGAGGGCGGCAACCTGGCGCACACCGGCTCCGGCCCGGTGCTGCCGCTGGCGATCGGCGGCGCCGTGGTGCTCGCCGCCGGTGGCGGGATCGTGGTGGCGGCCCGGCGGAAGGCGGCCAAGAACGCCTGAAAGGCCTGAAAGGCCTGAGCGGTAGGACTGTTCGTCGACGTGTCGACAGGGCGCCCCCGGTGATTGAACCTGCTCACCGGGGGCGCCGTTCTGCTCTGAAGGTGACGAAGTTCATTCAAGTTTGCCGATTCCGCGTTCTGCGAGGTGGCAGCTGTGATGGGCTGGTCGTGCACATCCAGGAACGGACCGACAGACGAAATCCGGTCGCACGGCGGGGTGTGGCGAGGTGTGGAAGTGCCGGTAGAGTCCCCCGGACATGTCGTAGTGGGCCACCGCGAACCACTTCAACCCGCCTGCTGCGCAAGACCGTTCGGAGGGGAACAGGGTAATGGCGCGACAGCAGCGGCACATTCGGATGGGCGCGGCGGCACTCGCCGGTACGGCGGCGGCCGGAATTCTCCTGCCGCTGGCGCTGGCCACCAACGCCTCGGCGCACGTGCCGACTTGGTCGGTGACCTGCGACAAGGTCGTGATCGACCTGATCAACTACAGCGGCAAGCCTGACGTGAAGAACACCGTCAGCCTCACCATCGGCGACGAGAAGGTCCTGGACGCAAAGGACTTCCCCACGGAGTTCCACGGCAACTTCCCGGTGAAGGACCACGACGCCCCGGTCACGGCGCACCTGGTGGTCAAGACCACCGAGACCCCGGCCGAGAAGGGGTGGAACATCGACGAGACCAAGACCATCGCGCCGTGCCACACCCCCACCCCGACCCCGACCGAGACCCCCACCAAGACGCCGACGCCCACCCCGACGCCGACCAAGACCCAGACCCCGACGCCGAGCGCCACCCCGACCCCCTCGGTGACGCCCACCCCCAGCAGGACCCCCGCCGTCCCGGCGCCCAGCACCAGCGCCCCGGCGCTGGCCCAGACCGGTAGCAGCGATGCCACCCCGATGATCGCGGCGGCCGGCGGCGGCGTGCTGCTGGTCGGTGGCGCGCTCGTGCTGCTCGCCCGCAAGCGGCGCGGCGGCAGCCAGGGCTGACCCCCCGGGACCGGCTGAAACGCGCGACGCCCCCGACCGCAAGAGGTCGGGGGCGTCGCTGCGTTGTGGGGGGCGAGGTCATTCCCAGCGGAAGAACCGGGCGGCCGCGGCCAGCCCCAGGACGGCCCAGCCGGCCAGGATGCCGAGGTCCGACCAGGGCACCCCGGCGCCGTGCTGGAGCACCGAGCGCAGCCCGTCCGAGAGCGCCGAGATCGGCAGCAGCTCCAGCACGGACCGTACGGCGTCCGGGAACTTGGTGAGCGGCACGATCACCCCACCCGCGAGCAGCAGCAGGATGAACACCAGGTTGGCGGCGGCCAGGGTGGCCTCGGCCTTGAGGGTGCCGGCCATCAGCAGGCCGAGCCCGGAGAACGCGGCGGTGCCCAGGACCAGCAGGGCGGCGACGGCCAAGGCCCCCTGCGGTGTGGCGAGTCCGTGCGGGGACCAGCCGAGCGCCAGGGCGATCACCGACAGCAGGGCGACCTGGAGGGTCTCCGTCACCAGGACGCAGCCGGTCTTGGCGGTCAGCAGCGTCCAGCGCGGCAGCGGGCTGGCGCCGAGCCGCTTGAGCACGCCGTAGCGGCGCTCGAAGCCGGTGGCGATGGCCTGCCCGGTGAACGCGGTGGACATCACGGCCAGCGCGAGCAGGCCGGGTGCCAGGAAGTCGACCCGCTTGCCGGGGCCCTCGACGGCGACGACGTCGACGGCGGAGAACAGCACCAGCAGCACGGTCGGGATGACCACGGTGAGCAGCAGCTGCTCGCCGTTGCGCAGCAGCATCCTGGTCTCGAAGGCGGTCTGGGCGAGCAGCATCCGGCCGACGGGTGCGGCGCCGGGCTTCGGCGAGTACGTGCTCATGCGTCCACCTCGCTCCGCTCGGCGGGCGCTTCGCACCATTCGCACCCCTTGATGGTTCGCTCACTTCGTTCGCTCACGAGCGGAGCTCCCGTCCGGTCAGGTCGAGGAAGACGTCTTCGAGGCTGCGCCGCTGCACCGCGAGCCGTTCGGGCAGGACGCCGGAGGCCGCGCACCAGCCGGTGACGGTGGCCAGCAGCCGACTGGGGTCGAGCGGCGCCTCGACGCGGTAGCTGCCGGGGGCGGTCTCGGTGGCGGCGGCACCCGCGGGCAGTTCCTTGAGCAGCGGGCCGAGGTCGAGGCCGGGCGGGCCGTCGAAGCGCAGGGCGTCCTCGGCGCCGCCGCGGCACAGCTCCTCGGTGGTGCCGCCGGCGATGACCCTGCCGCGGTCGACGATGGCGACGTGGTCGGCGAGCTGTTCGGCCTCGTCCATGTGGTGGGTGGTGACCACCACGGTGACGCCGTCCCGGCGCAGGTCGCGGACCAGGTCCCAGGTGGCGCGGCGGGCCTGGGGGTCGAGGCCGGCGGTGGGCTCGTCCAGGAAGACCAGTTCGGGGCGGCCGACCACGGCCATCGCCAGGGCGAGCCGCTGCTGCTGGCCGCCGGAGAGCCGGCGGTAGGTGGTGCGGCCGCAGGAGCCGAGGCCGAGGCGTTCGACCAGGGCGTCCACGTCCAGCGGGTGGGCGTGCAGCTTGGCGGTGTGGCGCAGCATCTCGACGGCGCGCGCGCCCGCGTACACCCCGCCGGACTGGAGCATGACGCCGATGCGGGGCCGCAGGGCGGCGCTCTGGGCCACCGGGTCGAGGCCGAGGACGCGGACGGTGCCGGCGTCGGGGCGGCGGTAGCCCTCGCAGGTCTCGATGGTGGTGGTCTTGCCGGCGCCGTTGGGGCCGAGCACGGCGGTGATCGCGCCGCGTGCGATGGTGAGGTCGAGGCCGTCCACCGCGGCTTTGTCACCGTAGCGCTTGACCAGCCCGGCGACCTGGACCGCGGGTTCGGAATGCATACCGGCGAGTCTAAGAGGGCCGAACGCGCAGGCCGGACACCGGCCTTCGTGATCGTTTTCGCAGGTCAGGTAAGGCTTACCTGCGTGACAGATGCCACGGGTGAGGCCTGGATCACGGCTTGTCCTGCCGGAAGTAATTACGCAACACTGGTGTTGTGAAAAACATGCGCGAGCACACCCCGCAGCAGGAGGCCGAGTCGGCCCCCGGCTGTGACGTGCCCGTGACGGCGGCCGAGGTGCTGCTGGAGGGCCACCGGGCCACCCGGGACCGGGTCGCCCGGTCCATCCTGGACCACGGCCCCTCCTCCGCCGCCGACCTGGCGACCCGGCTCGGCCTCACCGCCGCCGCCGTCCGCCGCCACCTCGACGGCCTGGCCGCCACCGGTTTGGTCGAGTCCCGCGAACAGCGGGTCTACGGCAGCCGGGGCCGGGGCCGCCCGGCCAAGGTCTTCGCCCTCACCGACGCCGGTCGGGACGCCTTCTACCAGGCGTACGACCAGCTCGCCGCCGACGCGCTGCGCTGGATCTCCGACGCGGTGGGCGGCGGCAAGGCGGGCGAGGAGGCGGTCGCCGCCTTCGCCCGCGCCCGGTTCGGCAAGCAGGGCGAGAAGTACCGGGAGACACTGCGGGGGGCCGAGGCGCAGGAACGCCCGGAGGCCCTCGCCCAGGCGCTGAGCGCGGACGGGTACGCTGCCACGGTGCGGCGTGTCCCGTCGGCCGTGGCCAAGGCCCCGGCGGGCGCCCAGCTCTGCCAGCACCACTGCCCGGTCGCGCACATCGCCGAGCAGTTCCCGCAGCTCTGCGAGGCGGAGACCGAGGTCTTCTCCCAGCTCCTGGGCACCCATGTGCAACGGCTGGCCACCATCGCCCACGGCGACGGGGTCTGCACCACCTATGTGCCGGCACCCGGTGCCGCATCGTCGCCCGCCCAGCCCCCCGCGGGCCACGGTTCCGATGCAGTGCCGACTGCCAGTACATGAAAACTCCGCGTCCACCGAAGATTCAGCGTCCGCGCGTTAGGAAGCTCGCATGACTGACACCGTTTCGCACCCCGAGCTCGAAGGCCTGGGCAACTACGAGTACGGCTGGGCCGACCCGGACACCGCCGGTGCCACGGCCAAGCGCGGGCTCAGCGAGGACGTCGTCCGCGACATCTCGGCGAAGAAGAACGAGTCCGAGTGGATGCTGAACCTGCGGCTCAAGGGCCTGAAGCTGTTCGGCAAGAAGCCCATGCCGACCTGGGGCTCCGACCTCACCGGCATCGACTTCGACAACATCAAGTACTTCGTCCGCTCCACCGAGAAGCAGGCCGAGTCCTGGGAGGACCTGCCCGCGGACATCAAGGCCACCTACGACAAGCTGGGCATCCCGGAGGCGGAGAAGCAGCGCCTGGTCGCCGGTGTCGCCGCCCAGTACGAGTCCGAGGTCGTCTACCACCAGATCCGCGAGGACCTGGAGGAGCAGGGTGTCATCTTCCTGGACACCGACACCGCGCTGCGCGAGCACCCGGAGATCTTCAAGGAGTACTTCGGCACGGTCATCCCGGCCGGCGACAACAAGTTCGCCGCGCTGAACACGGCCGTGTGGTCCGGCGGCTCGTTCATCTACGTGCCGAAGGGCGTGCACGTCGACATCCCGCTGCAGGCCTACTTCCGGATCAACACCGAGAACATGGGCCAGTTCGAGCGGACGCTGATCATCGTCGACGAGGACGCCTACGTCCACTACGTCGAGGGCTGCACCGCGCCGATCTACTCCTCCGACTCGCTGCACTCGGCGGTCGTCGAGATCATCGTCAAGAAGGGCGGCCGCTGCCGCTACACGACCATCCAGAACTGGTCGAACAACGTCTACAACCTGGTCACCAAGCGCGCCGTGGCGTACGAGGGCGCGACCATGGAGTGGGTCGACGGCAACATCGGCTCCAAGGTCACCATGAAGTACCCGGCCGTCTACCTGATGGGCGAGCACGCCAAGGGCGAGACCCTGTCGATCGCCTTCGCGGGCGAGGGCCAGCACCAGGACGCCGGCGCCAAGATGGTGCACATGGCGCCGAACACCTCGTCCAACATCGTCTCCAAGTCGGTGGCGCGCGGTGGCGGCCGCACCTCCTACCGCGGTCTGATCGAGATCGGTGAGGGCTCCAAGGGCGCCAAGTCCAACGTGCTGTGCGACGCGCTGCTGGTCGACACCATCTCCCGCTCGGACACCTACCCGTACGTGGACGTCCGCGAGGACGACGTGTCCATGGGCCACGAGGCGACGGTCTCCAAGGTCAGCGAGGACCAGCTGTTCTACCTGATGAGCCGCGGCATGACCGAGTTCGAGGCCATGGCGATGATCGTCCGTGGCTTCGTCGAGCCGATCGCGCGCGAGCTGCCGATGGAGTACGCGCTGGAGCTCAACCGGCTGATCGAGCTGCAGATGGAGGGCTCGGTCGGCTGACCCCCGACCGCTGTCGCCGTCCACTGATTTCCGAGGAAGAGAGCACTACGAACAGCCATGGCTGACACGCCTTTGAATGTCGCTGGGAACACCACCGGGGCGACCACCGCCGGTTCGATCGAGGTCGGCACCGCCGGCGCGGGCGCGCAGCTCGCCGGCCCCGGCACCGGCCGGACCACCGTCCAGCAGCCGATCGACGCGCGCGTCGCGGTCAAGCCGTCCTTCGACGTGAACGACTTCCCGGTGCCCACCGGCCGCGAGGAGGACTGGCGGTTCACGCCGCTGCACCGCCTCGGCGGTCTGCACGACGGCACCGCCGCCGCCGGCGAGCGGGGCGAGGACAAGGTCGAGTTCACGCTGCCGGACGGTGTCACCACCGAGACCGTCGGCCGGGACGACGCCCGGGTGGGCAAGGCCGGCACGCCGGTCGACCGGGTTGCCGCGCAGGCGTTCAGCGCCTTCGAGCAGGCGCTCGTGGTCACCGTCCCCAAGGACGCGGTGCTGACCGAGCCGGTCAGGATCGACGTGCGCGCCGAGGGCGGGGTCCGCTTCGCCCACGTGGTGATCGACGTCAAGCCGTTCGCCGAGGCCGTCGTGGTGCTCAACCACGAGGGCACCGGCACCCGGGCCGCCAACGTCGAGCTGCTGGTCGGCGACGGTGCCAAGCTCACCTTCGTCTCCGTCCAGGACTGGGACCGGGACGCCGTCCACGCCGCCCAGCACAGCGCGCTGGTCGGCCGGGACGCCTCGTTCAAGTCCGTGGTCGTCACCTTCGGCGGCGACCTGGTCCGCCTGCACCCGCGGGTCAACTACGCGGCCCCCGGCGGCGAGGCCGAGCTGTTCGGCCTGTACTTCGCCGACGCCGGCCAGCACCTGGAGCACCGCCTGGTCATCGACCACGACACGCCGCACTGCCGGTCGAACGTGGCGTACAAGGGCGCGCTGCAGGGCCAGGACGCCCACGCGGTCTGGGTCGGCGACGTGCTGATCCGCGCCGCCGCGCTCGGCACCGACACCTACGAGCTCAACCGGAACCTGGTGCTCACCGACGGCGCCCGGGTCGACTCGATCCCGAACCTGGAGATCGAGACCGGCGAGATCGTCGGCGCCGGCCACGCCTCGGCGACCGGCCGCTTCGACGACGAGCAGCTGTTCTACCTGATGGCCCGCGGCATCCCCGCCGACGAGGCCCGCCGCCTGGTGGTCCGCGGCTTCTTCGCCGAGCTGCTCCAGCAGATCGGCGTGGCCGAGGTCCAGGAGCAGCTCCTGGAGAAGATCGACGCCGAGCTCGAAGCGGCGGTCTGATCCCGATGAGCTTCCTCCGTGCCTGCGCGCTGAGCGACCTTCAGGAGGACGTGCCCAAGCGCGTGGACCTCAACGGCGTGCCGGTCTCGGTCGTCCGCACCGACGAGGGGGTGTTCGCGATCAACGACACCTGCTCGCACGCGAACGTCTCGCTCTCGGAGGGCGAGGTCGAGGACTGCATGATCGAGTGCTGGCTGCACGGTTCCAGCTTCGATCTGCGCACCGGCAAGCCCTCCGGCCTGCCCGCCACCAAGCCGGTCGCTGTCTACCCCGTAAAGATCGAAGGGGACGATGTGCTCGTCTCCGTCAACCAGGAGTCCTGAGTACACATGGCAACCCTTGAAATCCGCGACCTGCACGTCTCCGTCGAGGCCGAGAACGGCCCGCGCGAGATCCTGAAGGGCGTCGACCTGACCGTGAAGCAGGGCGAGACCCACGCCATCATGGGTCCGAACGGCTCCGGCAAGTCCACCCTGGCCTACTCGCTGGCCGGCCACCCCAAGTACACCGTCACCGGCGGCACCGTGCTGCTGGACGGCGAGGACGTCCTGGAGATGTCCGTCGACGAGCGGGCCAAGGCCGGCGTCTTCCTGGCCATGCAGTACCCGGTCGAGGTCCCCGGCGTCTCGGTCTCCAACTTCCTGCGCACCGCCGCCACCGCCGTCCGCGGCGAGGCCCCCAAGCTGCGGCTGTGGGTCAAGGAGGTCAAGGAGGCGATGGCCGCCCTGCAGATGGACCCGGCGTTCGCCGAGCGCAACGTCAACGAGGGCTTCTCCGGCGGTGAGAAGAAGCGCCACGAGATCCTCCAGCTGGAGCTCCTCAAGCCGAAGATCGCGATCCTCGACGAGACCGACTCCGGCCTGGACGTCGACGCGCTGCGGATCGTCTCCGAGGGCATCAACCGGGTCCGCTCCACCGGCGAGGTCGGCACCCTGCTGGTGACCCACTACACCCGCATCCTGCGGTACATCAAGCCCGACCACGTCCACGTCTTCGCGGGCGGCCGCATCGTCGAGTCCGGCGGCGCCGAGCTGGCCGACAAGCTGGAGAACGAGGGCTACGAGGCGTATGTGAAGGGGGGCGCTTCCGAGTGACCCGTACCCCGCTGTCCGGCCTGCTGGACACCGACGCGATCCGCAAGGACTTCCCGGTCCTGCAGCGTCTGCTCCACGAGGACAAGCCGCTCGTCTACCTGGACAACGCGGCCACCTCGCAGAAGCCGCGCCAGGTGCTCGAGGCGCTGACCGGCTACTACGAGCGGCACAACGCCAACGTCCACCGCGGCGTGCACGTGCTCGCCGAGGAGGCCACGGCGCTGTACGAGGGCGCCCGCGACAAGGTCGCGGCCTTCGTCAACGCGCCGAGCCGCAACGAGGTGATCTTCACCAAGAACGCCTCCGAGTCGCTCAACCTCGTTGCCAACATGCTCGGTTGGGCCGACGAGCCGTACAAGGTCGACGCCGACTCCGAGATCGTGATCACGGAGATGGAGCACCACTCCAACATCGTCCCGTGGCAGCTGCTGTCGCAGCGCACCGGTGCGAAGCTCAAGTGGTTCGGGCTCACCGACGAGGGCCGGCTCGACCTGTCGGACATCGACGAGCTGATCACCGAGAAGACCAAGGTGGTCTCCTTCACCCTGGTCTCCAACCTGCTCGGCACGGTCAACCCGGTCGAGACGATCGTCCGCAAGGCCCAGTCGGTCGGCGCGCTGGTCGTCATCGACGCCTCGCAGGCCGCGCCGCACATGGTGCTCGACGTGCAGGCGCTGGAGGCCGACTTCGTCGCCTTCACCGGCCACAAGATGCTGGCCCCGACCGGCATCGGCGTGCTCTGGGGCCGCCAGGAGCTGCTGGAGGACCTCCCGCCGTTCCTCGGCGGCGGCGAGATGATCGAGACCGTCACCATGGGCTCGTCCACCTACGCCCCGGCACCGCACAAGTTCGAGGCCGGCACCCCGCCGATCGCCCAGGCGGTCGGGCTCGGCGCGGCCATCGACTACCTGTCGGCGATCGGCATGGACAAGATCGCCGCGCACGAGCACGCGATCACCGAGTACGCGGTGGAGCGCCTGCTGGAGGTCCCCGACCTGCGGATCATCGGTCCGCGCACGGCCGTGGACCGCGGCGCCGCGATCTCCTTCACCCTCGGCGACATCCACCCGCACGACGTGGGCCAGGTGCTGGACGAGCAGGGCATCGCCGTGCGCGTCGGACACCACTGCGCGCGTCCGGTCTGCCTCCGGTACGGAATTCCGGCGACCACGCGGGCGTCGTTCTACCTGTACTCGACGCCGGGCGAGGTCGACGCGCTGATCGACGGCCTGCACCACGTCCGGAACTTCTTCGGCTGACGGGACAGGGCAGGACGATCATGAAGCTCGACTCGATGTACCAGGACATCATCCTGGACCACTACCGCAACCCGAAGGGCAAGGGGCTGCGGGACGGCGACGCCGAGGTGCACCACGTCAACCCGACGTGCGGCGACGAGATCACCCTGCGGGTGAAGCTCGACGGTGCCAAGGTGACCGACGTCTCGTACGAGTCCCAGGGCTGTTCGATCAGCCAGGCCAGTGCCTCGGTGCTGAACGAGCTGGTCGTCGGCAAGACCGTCGGCGAGGCCCAGGCCGTCCAGGAGGCCTTCCTGGAGCTGATGCAGAGCAAGGGCCAGGGCGAGGGCGACGAGGAGGTGCTGGAGGACGCGGTCGCGTTCGCCGGCGTCTCCAAGTACCCGGCCCGGGTCAAGTGCGCCCTGCTCAGCTGGATGGCCTGGAAGGACGCCACCGCCCAGGCGCTCGCCCAGCACCCCGCTGTGAACGACTGATCCTGCAGAGGAGGAATGACCATGACCGACGAAACCCCCTCCGCTGCGGAGGACCAGCCGAACGGCGTCGTCATCGTCGGCACCACCGCCGGCACCGTGTCCGTCGAGGACCTGACCGAGGCCCTGATGGACGTCGTCGACCCCGAACTGGGCATCGACGTCGTCAACCTGGGCCTGATCTACGGCATCCACATCGACGAGTCCGACGTGGCCACCATCGACATGACGCTCACCTCGGCGGCCTGCCCGCTGACCGACGTCATCGAGGACCAGGCCAAGACCGCCACCGACGGCCTCGTCCAGGACCTGCGCATCAACTGGGTCTGGATGCCGCCGTGGGGCCCGGACAAGATCACCGACGACGGCCGCGACCAGCTGCGGGCGCTCGGCTTCAACGTCTGAGGCCGTTCACCGATCGTCAACCCGCTGCCGCGCAAACCTCTCCTTCGGGGGAAAGGTTTGTGCGGCAGTGGTATATCTGCGGCTGGGCGGCCAGGCTGGTGCCGCGACCGTGAAGGGAGCGACGTGATGGCTGTGGAAGCAACTGGGCACTGGACGTTGCCCGACTCGCCGTACGCCATGTGGGTCCGGGGGGAGCTCGACGAGTACTTGCGGATTCCGGACGATGGCACTCGGGTCGAGGTGATCGGAGGAGAGTTCGTCGTGTCACCGGCGCCGGTGTACGCCCACGCAGGAATCCCCTCGGACATCCAGGAATCCTTTCTGGCCGCCCGACTCGCTGATCCGGGGTACCCGTGGCGGGCTGTTCAGGCGATCAACTTGGACCTGGTCGAGATCGGGGACGGCTACATCCCTGACATGGTGGTCGTGAGCACGGAGACGCATGCGGAGAAGCGGGCGGAGGACTCTCTGCATCTGCATCCACACGATCTCGAACTGGTGGTCGAGGTCACATCCTCGTCCAACGCACGCCACGACCGCCGTCCGATGTTCGGTCGGCAGGTCAAGCCCACCAAGTGGAGTGGGTACGCGCGGACCGGTGTGCCGTACTACCTGCTGGTGGACCGCGATCATCGTCAGCTCGGCGTCACACTGTTCGGCGAGCCGAACCGCGGCGAGGGGACGTACGAGGTTCTGGGTGAGTGGAAGTTCGGCGAGTCCGTCCGACTGCCGGAGCCGTTCGACGTCGAGATCAGCACCGACGCCTGGAAGGCCTGGAACGCGTAGGCGCCGAGCGCCGCTCAGGGGGTGAACAGCCGCCCTTGACCTGCTCAACGAGGGGACGGCGAGCGGGTGTTCACCCGGCGGCGGGTGAAGCGGGGTGGGCAGATGCTGAGTCGCGTCGGGTGATGCGCGGGTGTTCAGCCGGCGCCGGTGCGGCGGCATTCCCGGGCGTCACGGTGGGGTGACGGGGGGCGGGGCAGGCTGGGCGCAGGTTCTTCGAGGAGGTGCTGACGATGAGCACTCGACGGATCCTGCGGGCCGGGGCGAGTACGGCCGTGGCCGCGGTTCTGGCACTCGGCGGCGGCGCGCTGGGGGCGTTTCCGGCGCACGCCCAGGACTTCGGGCCCGACACCTGCCGCCAGGGCTTCGTCTGGCGGGACGCCAGGCCGGGGGACCACGTGTGCGTCACCCCGGACGTGCGGTCGCAGGCGGCGTTCGACAACAGCCAGGTGCCTTTCCGGACCCAACCGGACGGCTTCTGCGTGCAGGGCTTCGTCTGGCGCGAGGCCTGGGTCGGCGACACCGTGTGCGTGACGCCGCAGACCCGCTCGCAGACGCGCTTCGACAACGGGCAGGCCGACGACCGGCGGTTGGCGGTGCGGATCTGGGCCGACGACAAGAACGGCCAACTGCACCTCGACGGTGACCACTTCAACGTCGGTGGCGCGGTGCGGGTGCAGATCGTGCTGAACTCCACCGGCACCGTGGAGTGGTCGCGGACCGTGACAGCGGTGCGGAACGCCGGGTTCGCGGGCGGCAGTTTCGGCCTGCCCACCGGCCATCCGTTCGACTGCGGGACGAAGAACGCCACCGTGCGGGCGATCGACCTCGTCTCCGGCAGGGTCACAGGGTCGATCCCGGTCGGGTACTGCGTCAACTTCGACTGAGTTCGGCTGAGGTCGACAGGGTGCGGCGTGCGGGGCAGCATGGAGGAGGAGCTTGTCCGTACACGAAGAGCGGGTGGTTCGATGGCCTGCGGCGATCGGCGCCCACCGGTCCGCGGTGCGGGCGTGCGACTGGGCCTGCTCGGCGGCTTCGTCCTCTCGGCGGGCGGCGTGCCGGTGGTCGTGTCCGCGGGGGCGGAGCGACTGCTCGCGTTCGTCGCGCTGTGCTGCAACGGGAACGTGCCGCGCGGGCTGGTCGCCGGGACGCTGTGGCCGGACGCGACGGAGCGCTGTGCGCTGGCGAGCCTGCGTTCGGCGCTGGTTCGCCTGCCGGCGGCGGGCCGGGCGGCGCTGGAGATCGGCCCGGCCGAGCTGAGGCCGGCCGACGGCGTCGGCGTGGACCTGCGCGAGGCCCGGTCGCTGGCCCGCCGGATCCTGGCACCCGGTACGGCGCCGGGCCGGGACGCCTTCGGGCTGGCCGCGGTGGAGGACCTCTCGGTGGACCTGCTCCCGGGCTGGTACGAGGACTGGGCGCTGCTGGAGGCGGACAACTGGAGGCGCCTGCGGGTGCACGCCCTGGAGGCCCTGGCCTGCGGGTTCGTCGGGACCGGCCGCTTCCCGGAAGCGGTGGCCGCGGCCGGCGCCGCCGTCCGGGCCGACCCGCTGCGCGAGAGCAGCCAGGCGTGCCTCATCCGCGCCCACCTCGCCGAGGGCAACCCCGGCGACGCCCTCCAGGACGTCGAACGCTACGAACGCCGCCTGCGCACCGAACTCGGCCTCCCCGCCCCGTCCCGCCTGTGGCGCATGGTCGCCCGGGCCCGCTAGCCGCACGGCACGGGGCTGGGAACGCCGGACGCCGCCGTCCCGGAGGAATCGGGACGGCGGCGTCCGGCGTCGAGCGGTGTCGGTCAGTGCGCCTTGGGCTTGCGGGCGACGGCGAGGGCCAGGGCGGTGCAGAGGAGGGCGGCGACGGTGGCGAAGCCGCTGATGGCGGGGAGCAGGCCGTAGCTCTTGACCAGGGCGCCGACGGCGATGATCGGGGCGGAGCTGCCGAGGTAGACGATGACCCAGAGGGCGCTCATCTCGGAGCCGCGGCGCTCCGGGTCCATCGCGGCGACGGCGGTGGTGAACAGGGAGCGGAAGGCGACGCCCTGGCAGGCGCCGCCGAGGACGCTGCCGATGAACAGCAGGGCGGGGGTGCCGGTGTACCCGGCGGCGACGACGAGGCCCAGGCCGGCGGCCAGGCCGGTCATGCCGAGGGCGATGACCGTACGGTCGGAGGTCGGCGGGACGAGCAGCTGGGCGATCGCGGAGGAGCCGAGCAGCAGGGCGGCCACGATCGCGCCGGTCAGGTGCGAGGGGGTGTGCAGCAGCTTGGCGGAGAAGGCGGGGGCCAGGCTGAGGTAGACGCCGAAGACCGCGTAGGAGATGAAGCCGGCCGAGGCGGCGAGCAGGAACTCGCGGCGCCCGGTGCGGGGCAGCCGCAGGCGCTGGGGGCGCAGGTGGGCCGGGGTGGTGATGCGCGGCGGCGACGCGGGCGGGCGGTTGCGGCCGGGCATCCGGGGGTGGACCACGGCCAGCGGCACGCAGAGCGCGAGCAGGGCGACGGCGTGCAGCAGGAAAGGCGTCAGCAGCGGGTCGGAGCCGCCGGACAGCAGGGCGCCGACGATCGGGCCGAGGGCGACGCCGCCCGCGGAGCAGGCCAGGGTGAGCTTGGCGGCGAGGGTCGGGTGGTCGGGCAGCAGGTCGCCGAGGGCGGCTCCGGCGGCGCCGGTGGACAGGCCGACGGCGATGCCCTGGACGGCCCGGCCGAGGGCGAGCTGCCAGAAGCTGCCGGAGGTGGCGAACACCACGTCGCCGGCGGCGGCCAGGACCACTGCGGGCAGGATCAGGGCGCGTCGGCCGAGGTGGTCGGACCAGTGGCCGACCACGGCCAGCACCGGGACCAGCGCGAAGACGTAGATCGTGAAGAGGACCGTGGTGTCGAGCGGGCCGAGGCCGAGACGCTGCTGGATCATCGGGTAGATCGGCGTCGCCAGGTTGGCACCGATCAGCATCAGCAGCAGGGCGGCGGCGACCAGGCCGACGCGTATGCCGCGCAGCGCGTTCCAGCGGCTGATCGCGGCGAGCTGGAGCTGGGCGCGGGGCGCGAGCTCCAGGGGGAGCAGGGCCTCCGACAGTCGGCGTCCGTCGAGCTGCGCGGTGCGCAGCGCGGAGCCGGCGGGGGAGAGGTCCGCCATGGCAGGGGTCTCCTGTGGCCGGGCGCCACCGGGGTCGGCGGGGTGTGCCGGCGCGCCCGTCCTGAGGCGCTGTGGTGGTGGCCGCGGTGCGGGGCTCCCTGGTGGAGCGGGTGAGCTGAGAGAAGGGGGCTTCGTTGCCCGATGGCCCGCGCGGGGTTGTGCGCGGTGCCAATGCGAAGGATAAGGGGTGGGCGTACGGAAGCGGCGCGCGCCCCTGTGCGCGCCCCGTGAGGCCGGGCATCGGGGGTGCCCGGCCTATACGCTGAGGTGGTAGATCGACACGCGGGGCTGTTCGAGCTGACCGCTGGCTGAGGGAGAGCACACGACGATGGCCGGACGACGTCGGAAGAACGCGGGGGCTTCGGCCGGAGAGGGCGCGGCCGAGGCGGTCCTGCCCGCGGACCTGGAGCTCCAGGACCTCTACGGGGCGTTCGCCGCACACGGTCTGGACGACGAGGACCTGGACGACGCGGCGGTCCTGGTACCGCCGGTGAAGCTGCCGTCCGAGTCGGAGCTGGCCGAGCAGGCGAAGGCCGTGCCGATGTTCGGCTACGCGCTGGCGCTGGCCCGCTGGGCGGCCCCGCACCGGGTGGTGGACGAGTTCGGCGACCTGGTCGAGGAGGACCGGGCGCCGGTCGCCCGGCTGCTCGGGCTGGCCCCGGCCGAGGGCGAGGTGCCCGAGGAGGCCGAGGTCGAGGCGCTGCGGGCCTGGTCGCTGGCCTGCGACCTGGACCTGGTGGAGCTGGGCATGACCAAGGAGGGCGAGCACGTCGCCGTGCCGGGCCCGGACCTGGAGCCCGCCGAGCAGGGGGACGCGGAGACCGTCCTGGAGCTGTGGCTGACGGCCGCCGGGATCGTCCGGGAGCTGGCGGTGGAGGCGGACTCGCTGCCGGAGGAGGAAGCGGGCGAGGAGGGGGAGGAGCGGGCCGCCGGGGCGGACGAGGAGGACGAGGACGCCCTGAGCGAGGTCGAGGAGGCCCGGGACGCCGCCGCCGAGCTGCTCGACGAGGCGCTGCAGGTGCTGTACGAGACCACCGCCTTCGCCGAGCCGGGCAACGAGACCGTCCCGCTGGGCGTGCTGGCCGCGCTGCTGGTGGTGCCGGAGGGCGAGGAGCCGAGCGAGGAACTGCTCGGCGACATCACCGATGTGATGGTCGCCCTGGACCCGATGCTGGGCGACCTCGCCGAGCTGGGCCTGCTGGAGTACCGGCCGATCGACCCGGAGCTGTTCGACGAGGAGGAGGGCGAGGAGCCCGCCGTCGTCGGCGACGAGCCGCTGGACGAGGAGGAGTCGGCCCGCTTCGGGCTGGTCCGGCTCACCCCGCTCGGCCAGTACGGCATCCGGCAGTGGCTGCTGGAGGACGGCTACGACGCGCCGCTGGTCGGCGAGCTGGCCCAGGGGGACGCGGCCGAGCTGCTGCGCGGGGTGTGCGAGTCGGCCAACGTGCTGCCGGAGGAGGAGCTGCGGGTCTGGGTGGCCGGCCGCGATCCGGAGCCGGCGGCGCGCGAGCTGCTGGCGGCGGCGCGCGGCGACGACGCGTACGGGCCGCTGCGCCGGATGCTGTGCGTCTCGGCGCTCGACCTGCTGGGGGCGGGCGCCGAGCCGGCCGTCCGGGAGGTGCTGGACGACCCGGAGCTGGGCGGCGCGGCCCGGGCCTGGCTGTCGGCGCTGGGTGCGTCGGACGTGCCGGTGCCGGACCGGACGATGGCGCTGTGGACGGTGGTCGACACCTTCGCCGCCCAGCTGCTGGACAGCGGCGGCGACGCGGCGCTGCTGCGCGAGCTGATCGCGGACCTGCCGGTGAAGGGCGATCCGGCGTCGTGGTTCGGCGAGCTGTGGCGGGTCGACCACCCGTACACGGCGGACGTCCTGGAGGCGATCGGCGAGCTGCACACGGACCGGGCGCTCGCCAAGGAGGCGCGCAAGGCGGCCTTCAAGGCGCGGTCGAAGGGCTGAGGGCCGGGCCCGGGGCGCTAGGGGAGGTCCAGCGAGCCGTCCTCGGTGAAGGGGAAGAACGGGTTGTGGGCCAGCTCCCACAGGTGCCCGTCCGGGTCCTCGAAGTAGCCGGAGTAGCCGCCCCAGCTGGTCGGGACCGGCGGCTTGACCACCACGGCGCCGGCCTCGACGGCGGTGAGCAGCGCGGCGTCCACCAGCGCGGGGGACTCCAGGTTCACCGCGAGGGTGACGCCGCGGAAGGAGGGCTCGCCGGTCGCGGGTACGCCCGCGTCGGCGGCCAGCTCCTCGGAGGGGAAGAGGCCCAGCACCGAGTCGGCGGTGCGGAACCAGACGATCTCGGGGCTGGAGGCGGAGGAGCGCTTCCAGCCGAGGTCCTGGTAGAAGCGGGCGCTGCGGTCGAGGTCGGAGACGCCGAGGGTGACGATGCTGATCCGGGCGGGGAAGGCGGGCTGGGCTGCGTCGTTCTGTGCTGTCATGCCGCCAGCGTAGGGAGGGCGGCTGACATCCTGGCCGATGGACACGGCCACCGCCCCCGGACGGCAGTGGAGCTGATGACCCGGCAGCTCCGGGCACGTAAGGTGGCGTCAGCGGTGCGGGCGCGAGGACTCGGGGGTGCGGCGGAGGATGGTGCGGGAGAGCGGCGGAAGGCCCCGGAAGGAGAGCGTCGAGCCGTCGGTGCCGGAGCGGCCGGGCAGGCAGGATCGTTTCGCCGACCAGGAGGAGTTCTCCCGCCGGACCCTCGCCGCGGTGGACTTCCCGGTGTACGGAGTGGCCGGGCCGGCGGGCCGGGGCGAGGCGCTCGCGGCCTTCGAGACCTGCGGCGGCGAGCTGCGCTGGGTCGAGGTGCAGTGCGGTGACTGGACGACCGCGGCCGGACCGTACGTGACCGTGCGCACCTACCGGCCGGGGGCCGACGTCTGTGAGGTGCTGCCCGAGCTGGAGGACGTGGTCGAGGACGAACGGGACCGCGTCTACGAGCAGTTGGGCATCGACGAGGGCGACGGGCCGGGCCGGGTGCGGGCGCTGCGTGAGTGGATCACCGTGGACGGCGTGCCCTGTGCGGTGGAGGTGCACGAGGACTGGCCGGTGCCCGGCGGGCCGACCGGCGCCCCGGCCGGCGGGAGCGGCGGGGCCGCAGTGGCCGGGCCGGTGTGGGCCGGGCGGCTGCGGGTCGACGGGCAGGCCGTCACGGTGTGCGGGCGCGGGCTGCCCCCCGGCGGGGTGGAGCTCGCCGGTATCGGGGACTTCGAGTGCTACCTGCGCGGACGCACCGAGCTGCTGCGCGACCTGGCCTCCCGGCGGGCCCGCTACGTGCCGGTCGAGGAGCGTGAACTGCCGCCCGCCATCGGGCTGGAGGCGCACCGGGAGCTGATCGCCCAGAGCATCGCGGAGGCCGCCGCGATCGAGGCGCAGGTGCGGGTCGGGCGGACGCCGAGGCTGCCGCGCGGGCTGCGCGGGGACGTCTGCGCGGTGCGCTGGGAGGCGGCGGTGCGCCAGCAGATGCGGCTCGCCACGGAGACCCGGGAGGAGGCCGCGGCGGCGGTGACCTCGATGGTCAACCACCTCAACCGGCTCTCCCAGCAGACCCATTGGCTGGTCGGCACGCCGGAGGGGGAGGCGGCGGTCGAGGAGGTGATCCGGTACACGGTGTTCGCCAGCGAGGTGGCGAGCCGGTCGGCGCAGCGGGCCTGGGAGCAGCTGTGGCGGGAGCGCCCGGGGAGCGCCGGGGCGGGCGGCTGGGAGGAGCACCGGCTGGTGGAGCAGCTGTGGCTGGCGGCCTGGGAGCAGTGGCGGGCCACGCGGGGCGGGTCCTAGGGTCCGGATTCGGACTCCCGGCGTCTCGGTCCGCAGGCGGGAGCCTGAAGACAGGCCCTATTCGTCCGCGGGCAGCCGCAGTTGCAGCATCGCCAGCAGCCGCTGCTGCGGCTGGGCGAGGTCGACGCCGGTCAACTGCTCGGCGCGGCGGACCCGGTAGCGCAGGGTGTTGGGGTGGATGTGCAGGGCGTCGGCGGCGACCCGGACCTCGCCGAGCGCGTCCAGCCAGGCGAGCACCGACTCGGCGAGTCGGGTGCCGTGCCGGCGGTCGTACTCGGTCAGCGCGGTGAGCCGCGGGTCGCGCAGGCCGGTGCGGTCCTGGAGCAGTGCCAGCACCTCGCTGACCAGCACCTCGGCCTGGACGTCGATCAGCGCCGCGACGTCGAGGTCCACCCCGCCGCGGCCCATCGCGTCCAGGATGCGGTCGGCCTGGGCCCGGGAGTCCGGCACCTGGGACAGGCCCTCGACAGTCGAGCCGATCGCGGCGCGCAGCGGGACGCCGAGGTGCTCCCGGGCGGCGGCGACCACCTCGGCGGCCCAGCCGCGCACGGTGGTCATCGGCAGGCCGGGCGGCAGTTCGGGCAGCAGCACGTAGACCCGGGACTCGATCGGGGCGAGCAGGGCGGCGCGGTGCCGGGCGGCGGTGTGCACCGAGATCAGGCCGGTGACGTCGGAGCGGTGCAGCGCCTCGGTGGTGTGGGCGCCGTAGGCGAGCACGGTGGCCGGGCGGCGCAGGTCCAGGCCGAGGTGGGTGGCCAGTGACTGGGGGCCGGTGGAGCCCTCCAGCAGTCCGGTCAGCAGGGTCTGGGTGAGTCGGACGTCGGCGGACAACTCGCGGCGGCGGCGCACCAGTTGGGCGGCCGCGACGCGGGCGGCGCCGACCAGGGCCTGCTCGGCGTGCGCGGCCAGCGGCTGGGCGCCCTCCTGCACCCAGATGGTGCCGAGCGGCTGCGCCCCGGCCCGGATGCCGACCGCCAGCCGGCGGCGCAGGCCCAGTTCGGGGTGGGGCTCGACCGCGATCGGGGTGTCCGAGCTGCGCAGGTGCTGGAAGATGCCCCACTCGCGGAGCTTGGACAGGTACGGCTCCGGGCCCTGCCAGCCGAGGATGGAGAGCCGGCGCAGGTCGTCGACCTCGTCGGAGTCGGAGGAGCGGGAGTAGGCGAGGACCCGGCTGGAGGTGTCCTCGATCGAGACGATGCCGTTGGTGAGCACGGCGACGGTCTGGGCGAGGGAGAAGAGGTCGCCCGCGTTGGGTTCGGGGGCACCGGGGGCGCCGGAGGCGTCCGGGGCGTCGGGGCCGGCGATGATCGCCCGGGCGAGCGAGTCGAGGTGTTCCCAGCGGGTCTCCCGGCGCACCGAGAGCAGGGCGACGCCCGCCTCGGTGGCGGCCTCGCGCAGGGCGTCGGCCTGGCCGGGGGCGTCCAGCTTGACCGCGACGGCGGCGGCGCGGGCCCGGCCGGCCGCGCGCAGGGCGGGCAGGGCGGCGCGGCCGCGGGCGCCGATGGCGAGGACGAGTTCGCCGGGGGAGGCGGTCGGCGGGTCCTCCGGGTCGAGGATGGCGACGTCGCGCACGGGGACGTCCAACCCCAGTGGGGCGGCCTGGAGTTCGACCAGGGGCTCGCCGAGCGACATCAGCAACTGGCGGAGCGGAAGGCCGGGGGTGGTCACTCCGGGCCTCCTTCATCCGCTCGGACAACGGTGTGTGGTTGATTTTAGCCGGACGGACAGAGTTGAGGTCCGCCACTCGTAAATAGTTGACTCTGACTATTCAGAGATGGATAGTCGGTACTGACCAAGAGATGAGGATGTCTCGTGGCGAAGCGACGCAAGGTGTCGAACCCGCTGGCTCTCGCGGTCCTGGCCGAACTCCTGGCCGGGCCGATGCATCCGTACGAGATGGGTCGTCGGCTCAAGGAACACGCCAAGGACCGCAACATCAAGTACAACCGCAGCTCGCTGTACATGGTCGTGGAGCAGCTGCGGAAGGCCGGGTTCGTCGCCGAGCAGGAGACCGTCCGCGACACCCAGCGGCCCGAGCGCACCGTCTACGCCCTCACCGGAGAGGGGAAGGCGGAGCTCTACGACTGGATGCGCGAACTCGTCGCCGAACCGCAGCACGAGTACCCCGCGTTCGGGGTCTCGCTGTCGCTGCTCATGGTGCTCCCGCCGGCCGAGTCCGTGGAGCTCCTGGAGCGGCGCCGGGCCGCCCTGACCGCCGAGGTGGCCGAGATCCGGGCGACGCTGCGCAAGGCCACCGAGGAGGGCGTCGGCTGGCTCTTCCTGATCGAGGAGGAGTACCGGGTCGGCGGCCTGGAGACCGAGATCGCCTTCGTCGAGCGCCTCATCACCCAGCTCCAGGAGCCGGACTTCGTCCGGACCTGGCAGGAGTACTTCGGGAGGCTGCAATGAACGCACCGCGTACGTCGAAGAAGGCCCTGGTCATCGGCGGCGGCATCGCCGGACCGGTGACGGCGCTCGCCCTGCGCGAGGCCGGCATCGAGGCGGAGGTCTTCGAGGCCTACGAGACCTCCGCCGAAGGCATCGGCGGAACCTTCATGATCGCCCCCAACGGGCTCGGTGCGCTGGCCGTCGTCGGGCTGGGGGCCGAGGTCGGCGTGATCGGCCAGCCGGTCGGGCCGATGGTGATCGAGGACGGCAGGGGCGGCGTGCTGGCCGAGTTCGCCGGCCTCGCCGACCTGCCCCGCGGCCGGCTGATGCGGCGCGCCGAGCTGTACCAGGTGCTGCAACGGCGGCTGCACGAGGTGGGCCTCGAAGTCCGGTACGGCAAGCGGCTGGTGGGCGTCGAGGAGGGCGCCGACGGCATCACCGCGCACTTCGCCGACGGCACCAGCGCCACCGGCGACCTGCTGATCGGCGCCGACGGCACCGGCTCCACCGTCCGCACCCTGATCGACCCGGCCGCGCCCGCCGCCGAGTACACCGGGCTGCTCGGCGTCGGCGGCTACAGCCCCTACCGGCTCCCCGGCCGGGCCGGCCGCGGCGAGACCGTGCACTTCGCCAACGGCGCCCGCGCCTTCTTCGGCTACTGGGGCCTCGCCGACGGCAGCGGCACGGCCTGGTTCAGCAACATCCCGCAGCCCGAGCAGCTGACCGCCGAGCAGGCCCGGACGGTGAGCCCGGAGGACTGGCTGCGCCGCTGCCGCGAACTGCACGCCGACGACCTGCCCGCCCGCGAGGTGCTGCGGGTCGCCGACGCCGGGACGGTCGAGACCTTCCCCCGGCTGGAGATCATGCCGTCCGTCCCGCACTGGTACCGCGGCCGGATGGTGCTGGTCGGCGACTCCGTGCACGCGCCGTCCAACAGCTCCGGCCAGGGCGTCTCGCTGGCCGTCGAGAGCGCCGTCGAACTCGCCCGCTGCCTGCGCGACCTGCCCGACCACAGCGAGGCCTTCGCCGCGTACGAGGCGCTGCGCCGGCCCCGGGTGGAGAAGATCGCCGCCGACGCCGAACGCACCAACAGCCAGAAGTCCGCCGGGCCGGTCGGGCGGCTGCTGTTCCGGCTGGTCGCGCCGATCATGATGCGGACCTTCATGAGCCCGGAGAAGATGCTCCGGCCGGTGCACGGATACCGGATCGACTGGGAGCGGCGGGTGGTGCCGGTGGGTCGGGCGGGGCAGGCGGGCCGGACCGGCCGGGCTGCCTGACGGGCCGCCGTGACCACCGCGTGACCGCTTTCGTCGGGCCGGACAACGCCGTACGGGGGACTTTAGCCGCCCGGCCAATCAAGTGGCCGGGCGGCCAGGATTAGCGTTCGTGCTGTGGCCTGGGCGCGACCCGCGCAGGCCTTCCCCCGCACTGAACGAAGGAGAGCGTGCGCTTCATGGATGCTGTGACCCAGGTCCCCGCGCCGGTGAACGAGCCGGTCCACAGCTACGCCCCCGGGAGCCCCGAACGGGCTCGTCTGGAGGCCAAGCTGAAGGAGCTGGGCGGCCAGGAGCCGGTCCAGCTGACCATGACGATCAACGGTGAGCGCCGGATGGGCGGCGGCACCGAGATCCACGTCGTCCAGCCGCACAACCACGCGGCTCGGCTCGGCACCCTGCGCAACGCCACCCAGGCCGACGCGCAGGAGGCCATCGACACTGCCCTGGCCGCTGCCCCGGCCTGGCAGGCGCTCTCCTTCGACTCCCGCGCCGCGATCTTCCTCAAGGCCGCCGACCTGCTGGCCGGCCCCTGGCGCGAGACCCTGGCCGCCGCCACCATGCTCGGCCAGTCCAAGACCGCCCAGCAGGCCGAGATCGACACCCCCTGCGAGCTGGTCGACTTCCTGCGCTTCAACGTGCACTTCGCCCGCCAGATCATGGCCGAGCAGCCGATCTCCTCGGACGGTGTGTGGAACCGCAGCGACCACCGCCCGCTGGAGGGCTTCGTCTACGCGATCACCCCGTTCAACTTCACCGCGATCGCCGGCAACCTGCCGACCGCGCCCGCGCTGATGGGCAACGTGGTGCTGTGGAAGCCGTCCCCCACCCAGCAGTACTCCGCGCACCTGCTGATGCAGCTGCTGGAGGAGGCCGGGCTGCCCAAGGGCGTCATCAACATGGTGACCGGCGACGGCCTGGACGTCTCCGCCGTCGCGCTCAAGCACCCCGCGCTGGCCGGCATCCACTTCACCGGCTCCACCGCCACCTTCCAGCACCTGTGGCGCGAGGTCGGCAACAACATCGCCGGCTACCGCACCTACCCGCGGATCGTCGGCGAGACCGGCGGCAAGGACTTCCTGGTCGCCCACCCGTCCGCCGACCCGGCCGTGCTGAAGACCGCGATGACCCGCGGCGCCTTCGAGTTCCAGGGCCAGAAGTGCTCGGCGCTCTCCCGCGCCTACGTCCCCGCCTCGATCTGGGCCGGCCTCAAGGACGAGTTCGCCGCCGAGGTCGACGGCCTCACCATGGGCGACGTCACCGACCTGTCCAACTTCATGTCGGCCGTCATCGACGAGCGGGCCTTCGCCAAGAACAAGGCCGCCCTCGACCGCGCCCACGCCGACGACTCCGTCGAGGTCCTGGCCGGCGGCACCTACGACGACTCGGTCGGCTACTTCGTCCGCCCGACCGTCCTGGTCTGCCAGGACCCGGCCTCCGAGTACTTCCGCGAGGAGTACTTCGGCCCGATCCTCGCCGTCTACGTCTACGAGGACGAGAAGTACGAGGAGATGCTGGCCCAGATGGAGTCCGTCTCGGCCTACGGCCTGACCGGCGCCATCATCGCCCAGGACCGCGCCGCGGCCCAGGACGCGATGCACAAGCTGCGCTTCGCCGCCGGCAACTTCTACATCAACGACAAGCCGACCGGCGCCGTCGTCGGCCAGCAGCCCTTCGGCGGCGGCCGGGCCTCCGGGACCAACGACAAGGCCGGCGCCAAGCAGAACCTGGCGCGCTGGACCTCGACCCGCTCGGTCAAGGAGACCTTCGTCCCGCCGACGGACTACCGCTACCCGCACATGGGCTGACCAGCCCTCCCGACCGCTCTGCGCCAGTAGCCAACGGTCACCCGCGACGCCCGGCCCCGCAGCCGGGCGCCGCCCCGCCGGGGCGGCGGCTCACCCCCGTACCGCCGCCCCGGCCCTCTTTCTGCCACCCTTGGAAACACCAGCTCCAGGAGTCACGATGCTCCGTTCCGCCCTTCTCGCGGCCTCCCGGTCCCCCCAGGTCCGCACCGTGGTCGAGAAGTTCCCGCCGACCCACGCGATAGTCGAGCGCTTCGTCGCCGGCGACGTCCTCGACGACGCCGTCACCGCGACCGACGACCTGGTCGCCACCGGCCGCAAGGTCACCCTCGACCACCTCGGCGAGGACACGAAGGACGCCGCCCAGGCCGCCGGCACCGCCGAGGCCTACGAGCACCTGCTCAAGGCCCTCAAGGAGACCGGCCTCGCGGCCGGCGCCGAGGTGTCCGTCAAGCTGTCGGCCGTCGGCCAGTTCCTGCCGGTGGACGGCGAGAAGATCGCGCTGGAGAACGCCCGCCGCATCTGCGAGGCCGCCGCCGACGCCGGCACCACGGTGACCCTCGACATGGAGGACCACACCACCACCGACTCCACCCTCGCCATCGCGCGCGAGCTGCGGGCGGACTTCCCCTGGCTGGGCGTCGTCCTCCAGGCCTACCTGCGCCGCACCGAGGCCGACTGCCGTGAGTTCTCCGGCGCCGGCTCGCGCGTGCGGCTGTGCAAGGGCGCCTACAAGGAGCCCGAGTCGGTCGCCTTCCAGGGCAAGCACGAGGTCGACCTCGCGTACGTCCGCGCGCTCAAGATCCTGATGGCCGGCGAGGGCTACCCGATGATCGCCTCGCACGACCCCAACATGATCAAGATCGCCGGCCAGCTGGCCCAGTGGAACAACCGCGACCGGGACTCCTTCGAGTACCAGATGCTGTTCGGTATCCGCCCCGAGGAGCAGCTGCGCCTCGCGGAGGAGGGCAACACCATGCGGGTCTACCTCCCGTACGGCCAGGAGTGGTACGGCTACTTCATGCGCCGCCTCGCCGAGCGCCCGGCCAACCTCGCCTTCTTCCTGCGCGCCATGGCCACCCGTAGCTGACCGCGCGCCCGGAACACGCAGCGGCCCGCACCCCTGACGGGGGGTGCGGGCCGCTGTGCGTTTCTAGGCCCGGTGGAAGTGCTTGGTGTCCAGTTCGAAGTCGAAGGGCTCGGGGATGGTGAGGGGCTCGCCGAACGCGGCCAGGTGGACCTCGGTGTACTCCTCGCGGTGCGGCTTGGAGAAGAGGCTGACCTGAGACTTCTCGCGGTCCACGAGGAGGTAGAGAGGGATGCCGGCGCGCGCATAGCAGTGCCGCTTGGTGATCCGGTCCTGGTCGGGCTTGCTCGACGTCACCTCCGCGACCATCGCGACGCCGTCCGGGTCCATCCAGGGTGGGGCGTCCCAGAAGATGTCGAGCTCTCTCGGGGCAAAGGTCAGGTCCGGGATGACGTAGTTCTTGGGGCAGAGGCCTCCCCTGGCCAGTCGAAGACCCTTGTTGCCGGAACCCTGCATTCGGACAGTTGACTTGGCCTTCACTTCGTCGATCAGCAGGTCGAAGTAGTACTCGTGCCTGCCGTCCGGCGGTGGTGCCACGATGATCTCTCCCTCGATGAGCTCAGCTCGGAAGCCTTCGGGGGAGTGCAGGCTCAGGAAGCTCTCCAGCAGGATGTCGGCCTGCGATGGGGAGTTCGTGATCGGTTGCTCATGCGCCACAGCACTCATGATGCCCCTCCTTCGGATGGGCGTCACGCTATTCGCCCGTCGGTCGGGTGATGCAGCGCGCGGCGGACTTTCACTCGATGGTGTGAGTTTGGGGTCCGGCATAGCATGACGGTGCTGGTCAACTGGGCTTTTCATGGGAGGAGTTGGGGATGCAGAAGGAGTTCGAGGGGCTGTCGACGCCGTTGGTGGCGGATGCCTGTGTGCGGCTCGGGGTGGGGGTGCGGGCGGCGCCGGCGGGGGTGGGGGCGGTGGTGGCCGGGGCGCGGGTCGCGGGGCGGGTGCTGCCGGTGCGGCACTACGGGAGCGTGGACGTGTTCCTGGAGGCGTACGGGGCGGCGCTGGACGGGGACGTGCTGGTCGTCGACAACGGCGGGCGGACCGACGAGGCCTGCATCGGGGACCTCGCGGTGCTGGAGGCGCGGGCCGCCGGGGTGGCCGGGATCGTGGTGTGGGGGCTGCACCGGGACACGCCCGAGCTGGTGGGGATCGGGCTGCCGGTGTTCAGCTACGGCGCGCTGCCGGTGGGGCCGTTGCGGCTGGACGGGCGGGAGCCGGAAGCGCTGGAGTCGGCACGGTTCGGGCCGCACCTGGTGGGCGTCGGGGACGTGGTGTTCGCGGACCCGGACGGGGTGCTGTTCGTGCCCGCCGACCGGGCCGGGGAGGTGCTGCGGACGGCCGCGGCGATCGCCGCCACCGAGCGGGCGCAGGCGGAGCGGATCGTCGCCGGGGACACCCTGCGGAAGCAGACCCGCTTCGAGGAGTTCCTGGAGCGGCGCGCCGCCGACCCGTCGTACAGCTTCCGGCGGCACCTGCGGCGGGTCGGCGGCGCGATCGAGGAGTGAGCCGCCTACAGCGGGCGGTGCATGACGTGCAGGCCGACGTAGCCGTCGACCGGGTGGTGGAAGGCCTCGGGGACGGTGCCGACGATCTCGAAGCCCAGCGACTCGTAGAGCTTGACGGCGTGGTGGTTGCTGGCGACCACGGCGTTGAACTGCATGGCGCGGAAGCCCGCCCGGCGGGCCCAGTCGAGGGTGTACTCGACCAGGGCCCGCCCGATGCCCTTGCCCTGCTGCGCCGGGGCGACCAGGTAGCTGGCGCTGGCCACGTGCCCGCCGTTGCCGGGGCGGTTGCGGTTCATGGTGGCGGTGCCGAGGACCGTGCCGTCCTCGTCGACGGCGACCACCGTGCGGTCGGGGGCCGTCTTCATCCACCACTCCCGGCCCAGCTCGGAGGGCATGTCCAGGGGGTAGGGGAAGGTCTCGCCGGCGGCGACGACGGCCTGGAAGAAGGGCCAGATCGCCGGCCAGTCCTCGGGGGTGGCTTCGCGGATGATCATCCGACCAGGATGATCCCGAACGGGCGGTCCGGCCAGTGGTTTTCCCGCCCGCCGCGTCGGGTGGGGGTCAGTTGCCGAGGAGGGCGGACCCGACCCGGTCGGCGGCGAAGGCCTGGCCCCTGGCGTTCGGGTGGACCAGCGCGTACCTGAGGGGCACGACGCTGGTCAGCACGCCGTCCAGCCAGTGGTCGGCGTCGCAGACGCTGTGGCCGGCGGAGCCGGGATAGAGGTCCACGTAGGTGTCCTGCTGCGCCGAGGACACCTGCTCGATGACCAGGTTGAGCGGCTCCAGGACGCCGGTGCGGGCCCAGGCGAGGTCGCCCGTGGTGAAGGTGGCGAACTGCAGCGGGTTGCCGTACTGGCAGCGGGCGGCGTCCTCGGGGACCAGGTGCGGGTAGCCGACGGTGACGACCTTCGCAGAGGGGGCCTTCGCCCGGAGGGCGGCGAGCATGGTGCCGTAGTCGGTGCGCAGCCGGTTGAGCCGGCCGGGCAGTTGGGCGGCGTACTTGTCCTTGCAGGGCGTGCCCTGGCCGAGGTGGGTGGCGCCGAGTTCGATGCAGTCCTTGAGGATCTGGCCGAAGCCGAGGTCGTTGCCGCCGATGCCCACGGTGATCACGTCGGTGTCCGGGGTGACGGTGTCGATCTGCGGCGGGACGGGCGGGTAGGGGGCGTCGGGGTCGGTGCCGAGCGGCGGGAGCGGACGGCCGAGCGGGCTCTGCTTGTCCGCGTAGACGTCCGGGCTGGTGGCGCCGCTGCAACTGACGTTGTGGAGGTCGACCAGGGAACCGAGGTCGCGGCGGAGGAGCTCGGGGTAGGAGCCGGTGGTGCGGGCGCAGCCGTCCTGGGGCGCGGTCAGGTCGCCGGTGGCCTCGATGACGCCCGCGGTGTAGGAGTCGCCGAGGGCGGCCCACTTCAGCGCGGCGGCGCGGGTGGCGGGCTTGGCCGCGGCCTGGGCGGCGGTGGGGGTGATCAGGCCGAGGGCGAGGGTCGCGGCGGTGCCGGCGACGGCGAGGCGGGACGGGACACGGGGCACGGTCTCTCCTCCACGGGTGCACGGGTGTTGCGGGTGCAGGACTGCGGGGGAGGGCGCGAGTCACCCCCCGGAGAGTCAATCGAGTCGATCCGTGGGCGACTTGATGCCTCGGGAGGGTGAATTCGCGGGCGTGGCTTTGACGTTCGGGGTCAGGCGTTCGGAATCAGCTGTTCGGGATCGGACGTTCGGGATCGGACGTTCGGAATCAGCTGTTCGGGATCAGAGGAGGGCGGCGGAGGGCTCGATCATCGCCCGGGCGGTCTTGCCGTCGACGAACTCGCCGAGCGCCGTCATCTCCCACTCGCCGGTGGGGCGGCGGACCAGCTTGCACATCACCACGCCGGTGCGCGGCTCGGACTGGGTGAGGTCGAAGCGGACCAGTTCCTCCTCGGTGCGGACGTCCACCAGGCGGCAGTAGGCGTTCCGCAGCTCGGTGAACTTCTGGCCGGAGAAGGAGTTGACCACGAACACCAGCGCGTGGACCTCGGCCGGCAGGCCGTCCAGGTGGACGGTGATCGCCTCGTCGTCGCCGCCGTCGCCGCCGACCAGGTTGTCACCGGAGTGGGCGATCGCGCCGTTGAAGATGGTCAGCTTCATGAACCAGGCCGTCTCCAGGCGCTGGTGCTTGGCGTCGAAGGCCAGACAGGAGGCGTCCAGGTCGATGTCGCGGCCGCGGGCGGCGGACTCCCAGCCGAGGGCCATCCGGACGGAGGAGAGGAAGGGGCGGCCGTTCTTCACCAGGGAGACGGAGCTGCCCTTGACCAGGCTGACCCGGCCCTTGTCCAGGGTGACCTTGGGGCGGTCGGCGGGGGCGGGGAGCGGTGCCGGGGGCTCCGGGGGCGCGACGGGCATGGACGGGACGGTGGCCAGGGCGATCCGGGGGTCGAGCGCGGGGACCGGCGGGACCGGGGGCACGGGCGGCACGGGCGGGACCGGCGGTACGGGAGGCAGCGGCGGGGTGGCCGGGGAGTGCATCTGGACGGTCGGCGCGCTCGACTGCGCGGCCGGGGGCGGGGTCGGGGAGTCGTCGACCGTGACGCCGAAGTCGGTGGCGATGCCCGCCAGGCCGTCGGCGTAGCCCTGGCCGACCGCGCGCACCTTCCAGGCCCCGTTGCGCCGGTAGACCTCGACCACGATGAGCGCGGTCTCCAGACCCAGCCGGGGCGGGGTGAAGGTGGCCAGCACGGCGCCCGTGTCGGCGTCCCGGACGGTGGCGGTGGGCTCGATCCCGGCGAAAGTCGCGGACTGGTCGGCCGGGCTGGCGGTGACCACGACCTTGCTGATGTCGGCGGGGACGCTCAGGGTGTCGACGGTGATCGCGTCCGGTGTGCCGGCGGAGGCCGGGCGGAGGCTGACGCCCGGGCCGTGCGGGGCGTTGAAGAAGACGAAGTCGGCGTCCGAGCGGACCTTGCCGGCGTCGGTCAGCAGCAGACCGGAGACGTCCAGCGCCTTGGGCGCGGTGACCTCGACGGTCACCCGCGCGGCGGTCAGCGGTGCGTTGCCGCCTTGGGTCAGGACGGTGGACAAGGACTCCTCCTCGGGTGCGGAACGACGGCCTGGGCCGGGGCCGGTGGGGCCGCCGGGCCGGGTGCTGCTCACAGTAACGAACGGGGGTACGGGGATGAGCCCGGGGAGCCGGTCGATCGTCGGACGATCGGACCGGCAGAGGGGAGGTCAGCGGGTGCGGGGCGCCGACGGCCGGACGGCCTGAGGTGCGACGTGCCGGGCGGGTCGCGGTGCCGACTGATGGTCAGGCTGCTGGACCGCTTGCGGGGCCGACTGCTGGGCGGCCCGCAGTACCGACTGATGGTCAGGCTGCTGGACCGCCTGCGGGGCCGACTGCGCCGCCGACGGGCCGAAGCCGCCGAGTGCGGCGACCGCCCGGGGGCGGTCGATGCCGAAGGCGGCGGCGTTCCAGCTCTCCTGCGGGCCCGGCTTGCGTACCGGGCCGTGCGGCTCGGCCGGGCGGGCGCCGCGCACCACGAAGCCGTAGCGGCCGGGCTCGACGTCGGTGCCGGGCGGGGTGGTGAAGCGGTAGACCAGGGCGCCGCGTTCCTGCTGGGTGGTCACCACGGCGCCGGGCAGGTCGGTCCAGGCGGCGCCGGCGCCGGGGGCCAACTCGCCCGGGGCGAGCCGGAATTCGGCCTGCAGCGCGGTGACCGGTTCGGTCACGGTGAGGTCGAGCGCGTGCCGGAGGCCGTCCCGGCCGACGGTGCTGGTCAGGCCGGCGCCGGCCAGGGCCTGGTCGGCCTCCGGCTCGGCGGAGTCGGCGGAGTCAACGGCATCGGTGGAGTTGGTGCCGTCGGTGTTGCCGAAGGCGCCGGGGCGGACCGGCACGGCCGGCTGGAGTGCGGGCGGGTGGAGCGTGGGCGGGTGCGGGGACTGCCCCGCATCGGCCGTCCCCGCGTCCGGCTGGCCGGTGCCCGGCTGTCCCGTGCCCGGCTGCCCGGTGCCGGGCGCGGCCGGGTCGGCGGACGCGGGCGGCTGGGCGGAGGGGGAGGTCCCGGTCGCCGGGGTGCCGGTGGCGGGGTGCGGGTCGTGCCCGGCGGAGGCCTGACCACCCGTCGACGGCGTGACCGGGGCGGCCGTCCCGGCGCGCAGGCCGGACGGCGGCGTGGCCGCGGCGTTGGCCGGAGCGGGCGGGTGCGAGGAGGCGTGCCCCGAGGGCTTCGGCTCGTGCGGACGGCCGGAGGGTGGGGGAGTGTCCGTGGTCCGCTCGGAGGCGGCCTCGGCCTGATCGGTCCCGCTCGGGCTGGGCGGCGGGCTGGTGCCGACCCGGGCGACGCCGGCCCGACGGCCGATGCCCTGCTGCTCGTTCAGCAGGAGGGTGGTGGCGATGCTGATGCCGACCACGGTGGACATCGCCATCGCGGCGCCGGAGAAGCGCAGGGTGGGCAGCCGGAGCCGGCCGCCGAACGGGCGCGGCCGACCGTGTCGGCCCTGTCGTGCGGGTTCGTGCTGCACGTCCCGCGTGGTGTTCCCACGCACAGCCACCGGACCCCTCCCTCCCCGAAGCCGCCGTCGCGTCGCCGCATTCTCCCACGCAGTGCCACCGGGCCCGGATCCGGCCGCCCCGGACCGGTCCCGCCGCGGGCCCGCGTCGGGAGGGGGAGAGCGTACCAGCGGGTGGCCGGACGGCGGACAGAATCCCTCCATTTTCCGGACACCCGTTCGATGAGCGGAAGTTGACGGTCCGTCTGATATTCCTGGTAAGGGGCGGTCGGCCCGGAGGGGGGTTATTGCAACCCCCTTGCAACCCTTGCCCGCCCGGCCGCGGGTGGCGCAGGCTGATGGCATCCCGCGCCGTTCCCGGAGAGACCGTCATGCCGCCCGACCCGCTGTCCGCAGCCTCCAGTGCCCCCCTCGCCGCCACCCCCACGGGCGGCGATGGGGGCGGCTCCACCGCCGCTCCGGCAGCGGTGGAGGAGGTGCTGACGCTGCGGATCTCGCTGGGCGACGAAGTGGTCGGCGAGGTGCGCACCCGGTTCCGCTTCGAGGCCGCACGTCCCTACGAGGTGCTGCTGACCTTCCACCTGGGGCGTCCGGACGAGGCGGACTGGGTGTTCTCCCGCGACCTGCTGCGCGACGGACTGCAGACGCTGAGCGGCCAGGGCGACGTCAAGCTGTGGCCGGCCTACTGCCCCTGCCACGGCTCGACGCTGCACCTGGCGCTCGAATCCCCGCACGGCAGCGCCCTGCTGGAGGCCTCCAAGCCCCGGGTGCAGGCCTGGCTGGACCGCACCTACGCGCTGGTCTCGGTCGAGGCCGAGCGCGACTGCGGGCCCACCGACGCCCAGTTGGCCGCGCTGCTCGCGGGCGGCTGAGGGCCGGAACCGCCGGTCGCGGCCGGGCCGCCTCCGGCCGTTATGCCGAGGTCGCCGCCCCCGCGACCGGGCCGCCCGGGACCGGTGGGCCCCCGCCGTGGCGCGGTGACGGCACGGGAGCCGCCGCACCGGGCAGCCGGACCAGGCCCGCCGCCAGGTCCGTCCGCAGCCGCCGTACCGCGGGCGCGGTGGAGGCGGGCAGCAGGTCGAACGGATCCGCCGGCCCCTCCACCGTGACCACCACCGAGTCGGCGAAGCGGTACGGCCGGTGGGCCAGCAGGCCGCCCAGGTAGCGGCGCAGCCGGGACAGCTCGGCGCGGACCGTGACCGTCCGCCCCGCGTCGCCGAACAGCGCCTCGGCCAGCTGGGCCGCGGTGCTGCCCTCGCGGGCGGTGGCGAGCAGCAGCAGCAGTTCGGCGTGGCGCGGGCTGACCGGGTGCGACCAGCTGTCGGCCGCGCCTCGGACGGACAGTTCGGGGCGGTCCGGTCGGCGCAGGTCGAGCTGGAGCCGGGCGCCCTCGGCCCGTTCGGCGCTCACCGTGCCGGAGCCGTCCGCCTCGGGCGGGCGGACGGGCCGCACCAGCCAGCCGTCCGCGAGCGGTTCCAGCACGCATTCGCCCAGGCCCGGCACCCAGTGCACGGCAGCCGGTGCCCAGCCCTCGCTGGGGATGCGCAGCCGGCCGCGTGGCGGCAGCCCGGCCGAGGCGGCGGTCCAGCCGGCCGCGTCCACCACCAGGGCCGGTCCGCCGACCCGGGCGAGCAGCGGGGCGGCCAGGGTGCGCAGCTGGTTCAGCGCCTCCAGGCGGTGGGCGCGCAGCTCGGTCTCGGCGAGCCGGGCGGCGGTGGCGGTGAGCTGGAGCAGGTACGGGCGGACGTTGTGGGCCGGGCCGCTGAGGTTGACGGCGCCGACCAGGCGGCCGGTGGCCGGGTCGTGCACGGGCGCGGCCACGCAGGTCCAGGTGTGGTGGCTGCGCAGGTAGTGCTCGGCGGAGTGGACGTGCATCGGGCGCTGGGCGCGCAGCGCGACGCCGATGCCGTTGGTGCCGACCGTCTCCTCGATCCAGCGGGCGCCGGTGACGAAGCCGATCCGGTCGGCGCTGCGGCGCAGGCCCCGCTCGCCCTCCTGCCAGAGCACGTGGCCCTCGGCGTCGGCGATGGCGAGGATCAGCGGCGCCTGGCCGACCGGTTCGAGCAGGGTGTCGCGCAGCACCGGCATGACGTTGTCGAGGCCGCTGGACCGGCGGCGCTGCTCCAGTTCGGCGGGGCCGAGCAGCACGGAGGCGGCGCCGGCGTCCGGGTCGAGGCCGAGGCGGCGCAGCCGGGCCCAGGAGTCGCCGATCTCGGGGCGGGGTTCGAGCCGGCCCGGCGTGCCGGGTGCGCCGGGCTCGGGGAGGGCGAGTTCGCGGGCGGCGGCGTCGGCGAGGGTGCGCTCGTGGACCTTGGCCAGCTCCGCCGCGGTCGGCGGGGTGCGGCGCTCTGGTCGTCGGGACTGCCGTCCGGTCTGCCGCACTCGCGTTGCTCCTCGCCGCCGTTCGAGGCCGCGCCGTGGTCGACGCGCTGACGAAAGCGTACGGGGGCGATGGGCGTGTGGGGATGGGGTCTGCCAAGTCCGGATACCGGTCGGTACGGAAACCGCTCCGAGGTGGTGCGGGGCTTCGTGCCGGGACCGATCGGAGGCCTTGCGGTGACCGACCGGGGGCCTTGCCGTGCCCCTTGCCGGGGACCGCCCAGGGCCCCTTGCCGGGACTGGCCGAGGGCCCTGCCGGGCTTCGGGTGCGGGCGGCTAGCGCTCCGTGCCGGGTTCGTGCTGGGCGGCCTCGACCGTGTGGTGGAGGTCGGCGGTGGCCTCCAGGGTGGCGCCCGTGGTCAGGGCCAGGCAGGCGGCCAGGGCCAGGGCGACGGCCCGCAGCCGGGTGGCCGGGGCGGTCGAGGGGCGGGGTTGGAGGAGGGCGGCGACCCGGCGCGGGACCGGGCCGGAGTGGGCGGCGGCGACCAGCCGGGGGCGGGCCGGCCAGGGCGAGCGGCTCGCGGCGAGGGCGGCCCGGCCGACCGCGCGGGCGGTCACGGCGCGGTCGCCGACCCGGGCGGCGGCCACCTCATCGGCCCAGCGCTCCAGGTGGTACCCGAGGGGCGCGCGCAGCCGGCGGAGCGCCGGGTGGAGGTCGGCTGCGTGCTCGGCGAGGGCGAGGAAGACGTGGTGCCGGCCGGTCAGGTGGGCGCGTTCGTGGGCGAGCAGGGCGGAGCGCTCGGGCCCGTCGAGGGCGCGCAGCATCCCGGAGGTGACCACGATCCGGCCGGGCTCGCCCTCTCGGCCAGGGCGGCCCAGGCGGCCGGGAAGGGCGAAGGCGTCGGCGCGCTCGTCGTCCAGCACGGTGAGCGGGTGGTCGGCGGGGTGCCGGAGGCGGGCCAGGGCCTGCCGGACGGAGTCCTGCGGCCCCCGCGCGGCGCGCGCCGGGCGCATCGAGGCGCGCCGGGGGCGCATGTCCGGATGCTGGTCGCCGTCCGTCCCGGGGCCGTCCGTCCCGATGTCATCCGTCCCGGTGTCGTCCGTCCTGGCGCCGCAGGGAAGGCCCGGGGTGGGCAGCGCGGCCCGGGCGGTGCGCAGTTCCAGGCGTCGGCGGCGGGCCGTCCGCACCGCCAGCGCGGCGAGCGCGGCGAGGGCGAGGCCGGCCACCGCGGCCGCGAGCGGGGCGCTGGGCGCGGCGGCGGTGAGCCAGGGCAGCGAGAGGTGGCCGAGGGCGGCGACCGGGGGCAGCTGGAGCAGTCCGGCGGCGGCGAGCAGTCCGAGCGAGCAGAGGGTGCCGCCGGCCAGGACGGTGGCGGTACCGGCCAGCAGCCAGGCGGCGGCCCGGGGCGCCAGCGCCTCGGCGAGCCGGCGGGCCAGCGGGACGGCCAGGAAAGGCAGCAGCAGCGGCGCCCAGACGGCGATCATCACGGTGCGCCCGCCGATCCCGGCCTGCCCGCCGATCCGGTGCCGCCGGTTCGGGTGCCGGCGACGGTGCTGTGGCCGTGGCTGTGGCCGTTGCCATGGCCACCGCTGCCGTCGCCGTCGCCGAGCAGGTCGCGCAGCAGCTGCTCGTCCTCGGCGGAGAGGTCGGAGACGAAGCGGGCGAGCACGGTGGAGCGGTCCGCCTCACGGCCGAGCTCGGTGTGCATCCGGCGGGCGGCGAGGCCCGCGGTGTCCTGGACGGTCGGGGTGTAGGCGTAGGCGCGGCCGGCCCGGGTGCGCTCGACCGTCCCCTTGTCGTGCAGCCGGGCCAGGATCGTCGCGATGGTGGTGCGGGCGAGGTCCCCGCCGAGCGCCGTCTGGACGTCCTGCGGGGTCATCGGCTGCCGGGCCGACCACAGGGCGGCCAGCACCTCGGACTCCAGCTCCCCGGCGGGCCGGCGGGCGGACGGTACGTCGGACATGGCGGCGCTTCCTCCAGTTATCGTCTACAGTCTTGTAGACCGTCTACGTCACTGTAGACGGTACGGGCGGGTTCCGCGGCGAAACCGCGATGAACCGCCCCCCAACGTACGGGAGGTCCGCCAGCCTTGCTCCAGTTCCTTGCCGATCCCGCCGTTCACCTCGCGGTGGGCGACCACCTCGCCGTGAACCCGCTGGACGCCTCCTCGCTGCTCGCCGCCTTCGGCGCGTTCGGCATCGCCGTGGTGCTGTTCGCCGAGACCGGCCTGCTGGTGGGCTTCTTCCTGCCCGGCGACTCGCTGCTGTTCACCGCGGGCCTGCTCTGCGTGCCCGGCGCCACCAAGGGCCCGCAGCTGCACCTGTGGCAGGTGCTGCCCGCCGCCCTGGTCGGCGCGCTGGCGGGAGCCCAGGTCGGCTACCTGATCGGCCGGCGCGGCGGCCGGGCGCTGCTGAGCCGCACCAAGCGCAAGAGCCTGCTGGAGGGCGTGGCGCGGGCCGAGGAGCTGCTGGCCAAGTACGGGCACGGCAAGGCGATCGTGCTGGCCCGATTCATCCCGGTGGTCCGTACGGTGCTGAACCCGCTGTGCGGCGTACTCGAAGTGCCGGTCCGCTCGTTCACCTTCTGGCAGGTGGCGGGTGGCGTGGTCTGGACCGTCGGCGTGGTGCTGGCCGGGTACGGGCTCGGCTCCTCGATTCCCGGGATCGACCAGTATCTGCTGCCGATCATCGGTCTGGTAGTAGTTGTCTCCGTGCTCCCCATTGTTCTCGAACTGTTCCGCGCCCGTAAGGCGCGCCGTCACGGAGGTGACGTGTGATGTCCTCTCGGGCTCTCGCCGTGTACGACGGCAGTGGCATCGACGGCGGTCTGTACACCCAGGTGAACAAGTGGGCGCAGTCGGCCCCGCACTGGCTGGACGACGTGATCAAGGTCTGGTCCGCGATCGGCCTCGGGCTGTTCGCGCTGTTCATGCTGTACGCCTGGTGGCGGGCGCGCGGCGCCGACTCCGCCGTGATGGCCAAGGTGCTCGCCTCCCCGGTGATCGTGGTCGTCGCCTACGGCATCAACTCGGTGCTCAAGGGCATGGTCGAGGAACTCCGGCCGTGCGCGCAGATCAAGGGCAGCCTCTCGCTGGAGACCTGCCCGGCCGCCGGCGACTGGTCCTTCCCCAGCAACCACTCGGTGATCGCCTTCGCCGCCGCGATCTCGCTCTGGTTCGTCAGCCGCCGGCTCGGCGTCGTCGCCACCGTCTTCGCGGCCCTGATGGCCGCCTCCCGGGTCTGGGTCGGCGTGCACTACCCGCACGACGTGGCGGTCGGCGCCCTCACCGGCACCCTGGTCGCCCTGGTGCTCGCGCCGCTGGCCGGACGCTGCGGGCCGCTGGTGGACAAGATGCGGTCGGGCGCGCTGCGCCCGCTGCTGGGCCCCGGCGCGATGCCGGTGGTGAACCGCGGGTACGCCTCGCACCGGGCGGGGCAGTACTGATTTCGTAATCCGCACCGCCCTTGTCCGGTTTCGGACGGCGGGTGGAGCATGTGAGCCGGGCGTGCGGCCCCCGACCGGGGGCGGCCGCCCGGCTCAGTCGTGCTCGGGGCGCGAAGGCACCGGGCGTGCCAGCGGAGGGAGTGCCGAATGCCGTACCGACTCGACATCACGCAGGGGGACTGGCCGGGCGACCTGCTGCACAAGGGCGTCGAAGGGCTGCTCGCCGAGGCCATGGTGCTCACCCTCGCCACCGCCGGCCATGAACACGGGCCGCACGCCAACCTCGCCTTCTTCGCCTACGACGAGGACCTCGTCCTGTACTTCGTCAGCGAGCGCTCCACCCGGCACAGCCACCACCTCGCCGAGGAGGCCCGCGCCGCCGCCACCGTCTTCCTGCCGCCGCCCGTCTTCGGCGAGCAGCTGCGCGGGCTCCAGCTGACAGGCAGCGCGGGCGAGGCCTGGGGGCGTCAGGCGGAGGCCGCGCTGGCTGCCTACCAGGGGCGCTACCCGGCCTTCGCGCAGGACGAGGACGTCCGGCGGCAGTACCTCACCGGGGGCGGGGCGGCGGCGCTGTACCGCTTCCAGGTCGAGGAGCTCACAGCGGTCGACGAGCCCAACTTCGGGCGGCGCAACTACCTGCGGGCGCGGGTGCTGCGGGGGTGAGCACCTAGCGCTGCCCGATGACCATGCCCCGCGGGGGGAACGGCACCCGGCGCGGGCGGCCGTTGCGGACCACCGCCACCCCGAGGCCGGCGGTGGCGGCCATCAGGAGGGCGTTGAGGCCGAGGGCCAGGGCCGCCGGCACGGGGAAGTCGACGTCGCCCGCGAGACGCGCCTCCGCGACGCCCCGGGGGTCGTAGCGGACGGTGACCAGATCGCCGACCGCGTGCGAGCGCAGGCCCGCGAACACCGTGCCCTGCGGGATCGGCGCGCCTTGCCCGTCCACGACGTCGTACGAGGAGCGCGGCTGCTTGCCCCCCGGGAAGTCGCGCATGGACGTCACCCGGGCCGTGGCGGTCACCCCGGAGGTGTGCAGGATCAGCGCGTCCCGGGCGGAGAGTACGGCCCCGAACGCCATGAGCCACAGCACGGCGCCGACAGCCGCCAGCCAGCAGCCCGCCGCCGCCCCGAGCAGCCGGACCACGCCCACGATCCAGGCCGCCCCGATCGCCAGCCCGAGCAGCGTCGCCGTGCCGAACCCGACGTACGTGCTCACCGCCACCAGCCCGAACGTCCCGGCCGGCACGGCCGCCACCAGCGCGGTCGTCAGCGCGATGGTCCCGCGTCTGCTGCTCGGTCCGGGCACGGCTTCCCCCGCTTCTCGGTGTGACGGGGTGGAAGCGTACGCCTGGATCCCGGTGGGCTTCGGGGCGGGTGTCAGGTGGTCGTGCAGAGGCGAACGGCTTCGGTGAACACCGTGAGCAGTGACCGCCGGGACGCGACTGGGTGTCCTTGCGTGACCAGGAAGTCGGGCCTGCCGACGTCCTGGTCATCGTCGGCCGGTCCGGAGTGTTGGCGGCTCCGGCCGAGCCGGAGCCGCCGACGGCACTGCCGCTCAGGCTGTGTCCAGGGCGTCCAGCGTGGCCAGGTCGAGGCTGACGACCGGGGCGTGGGAGAGATGGTCCGACAGCTTGCCCAGGGGGACGGCGGCGCCGCTGAGGTCGATCATCTCCTCGACGTAGAAGCCGCCGCCGCGCTCGAACATGAGAAGCAGCGGCTCGTAAGGGGTCGGTAGATCAGGGACGGTGAGGCTCGTCCCGTGGCAGAACGTGGGCCAGTGCACGGCTCCCCGGCAGGTTTCCTCCAGGGTGCGTCGGCCGATCGTGTTGTCGATGAAGTTGTCGAGGTCGGTCGTGATGTCGGGAGCGGCGCGGACGGTCGGGTCGATCTGCCGACCGATGTCGAAGAAGGGCCAGAGGTTCTCGGCGCCGAAGGCGTCCGCCCACAAGGCGGCGCGGCGCAGGTATTCGCGCATCAGCTGGACCCGGGACCGGGCATGACCGTATGCAAGGTCCCAATCACCCCACGGGGCGCCCTGCAGGCGCTCAAGGATGACGCGTGACGGATTCTCTGTCAGGCTTGATCGTGCCCGCCTGGGCGTCCAGCCAGTTCTGGGCGATGTCGTCTCGGGGCGTGAAGAGGCCCTTCTTCGTTTCGAGCGGGCCGGTCGCGACCTCGTGCTGCGAACGAAAGAGGTGGGCTTTGACCTGGCGCAGGACGTTCTCGTCGACACCGGTGGTTTTGGCGATCTTCGGCAGGTCGACCTTGTTGTCGGTCGCGCGGATCTGCTCGTACGCCTTACCAGCGAACTCCGAGGGTTGTGAAACCCATCCCGCGCCGCCCCAGCCCTCGGCCTCGGGAGGGGGTGTCTTGGTCCTGCTGCGGGGACCGGCCGCGCCGCCGACGGCGCCGAGGACGAGGTCGAGGGGCATGATCGGGCCGGTCGTGAAGGCGACGTCGTAGCCGTAGCTGAGGCCGGCGCCGGTGATCATGCGACCGGGGACGGTGTCGGCGGCGCCCGCGACCCTGGCGAGGGCGACGGAGGCGTTCTCGGTGCCCTCGGCCGCGGTCGAGACGACGCGGGCGCCGGCGCCGAGGCCGCCGCCGGCAGCGCCCATGATTTCGCCGGTCTTGGCGGAGTCGACGGCCTCGGTGAGGCTGTAGCCGCCGTCGCCGAAGAACTCGACGCGGATGGGCTGGGCGACGGCGAGGTCGACGGTGATGGCCTCGACGGCGCCGAATGCGGCGCCGACCAGCACGGTGGCGGCGATGGTGGCGACGGCCTCGGAGACGGCAACGCCCACGGAGGCGGCGGTGGCGACGATGCCCGCGCTGGTCGCGACGGCGATGTCCGCGGAGATGCTGAAGGCGACGAAGGCTAGGGCGGTGCCGACGACCAGGGTGCCGCCGACGATGGCGGCCTCCTCCTCCAGCTTCTTGATCGCCTTGTCGACCTCGTGGGCGAAGTCGCGCAGCGCCTTGGCCAGGCCGCGGCAGGCGTCGGCGGTCTCGGGCAGCCAGCCCTTGCCCTTGCCGGCGCTGTCCTTGCCGCCGTAGTACCGGCCCCAGAACGTGCCGAAGGCGTCGATGGCGGGGCCGTGGTTGTTGGCGACGATGGCGGCGGCGGCCTGGTTGGTGGGGACGGTGACGTTGTCGATGGCGGTGGCCATCGCGTCCCAGGCGTCGGCGACCTTGCGGAGCTTGTCCGGGTCGGCGTCGGGCCACCACATGCCGGTGACCTTCTGGACGGCCTTGGCGACTGTGGACTCACCCATGGGCCGGACCTCCTTCAAGGGTGCGGCGGGTCACGGCAGCAGGGTCGGTGCGGCGTCCTTCAGTTCCCCCGGCCGGATCTTGAACTCCGGTCCGCCGGCTTTCGCTGCGTCATCACTCACGGCGTCATCCCCCGTACTGTCCGTTCATCAAAAAGCGCGAATGGCAGGACGCCGGGACAGCCGACGGGGTTTCAGGCAGGCGGTGTGACGTGGGTCATGACCTGCGGTAGGTGAGGCCGGCCCAGAGCACGGTGGTGGAGGAGGCGAGCAGGACGGCGGCGGCCCAGAAGAGGTCGGTGCCGAGGTCGACCTCCTCGGGGAGTTTGGGGCGGGCGGTGCCGTCGGGGGCGGTGCGGACGGTGACCTGGTCGCCGATCCGCAGGGCCTGGGTGCGCTGGTTGAGGGTGCCGCCGGGGACGGGGGCGCCGTCGGCGGTCACCAGGCGGTAGTCCCAGGAGGGGTCGCGGTTGCCGGGGGTGCGCTCGACGTCGACGACGCGGGCGGTCACCGTGCGCCCGGCGCCGAGCACCATGTCGTCACGGACGTTGTGCGCCGCCGGGGCCGCGATGAGGAGCGCGAGCGGGGCGATCAGGGCCGTGAGGCAGCCGCGGGTCCCGTCGGTCAGGCGGCCGAGTCCCGCGGCCAGGGCGGCGGTGCCGAGCGCCAGGACGGCCAGCCCGGCCGGCCGGCCGTACGAGCCGTAGGCGGCGGCGGTGCCGGCGATGGAGAGCGGTGCGGCGAGGGCGAGGGCGACGGTCAGCGGGGCTGTGGGGGGCCGGGCCGTGGCGGTCATCCGAAGGCCTTGCGGACGTTGTCCCACCGCTCGGGCGGCAGGTCGTCGAGGCTCGCGTCGCGGGGCGGGTGGAAGGAGATGCCGCGGAAGGCGGCGGCCAGCAGGGGGAGCCACTCGGACCAGTACGCGACGTCCTCGGTGGTGAAGACGGCGGCGACCACGTGCGGGCTCCACGGGTGGGGGACGAGCAGTTCGAGCTGGCGCACCGTGCTGACGGTGGACCGGGCCACGCCCCACACCACGCCGGGGACGGGGACGGTCAGTTCGCGCGCGGCGAGGGCGGCCCGGCCGGCGGGCAGGTCGACCACGCCGACGTCGGTGTCCGGCCAGGCCTCGGCCAACTCCGCTGCGGCGCGGTCGGGGTAGCTGCCGCGCGGGCCGAGTTCCTGCGGGCGGACGAAGACGGCGAGCATGCCGTGGACGGGTTCGCCGTCCTCGGCGCGGACCAGGCAGCCGGAGAGGTGGACGGCGCCTGCGCGCAACTGGGCCTGGAGGGCGGTCTCGGCGGCGATGACGGCGCTGAGCCGCTGCTCGGGCCGGGTGCGGGGGAAGGCCGCGTCCAGGGCCGCCGCGGTGCGGGCCGTCCGGTCGTCGAGGTCCTCGGCCAGGTCGAGGGCGGTGAAGCCCCCGGGCAGGGTCAGCCAGAGCGGGGGGATCTCGGTGGTCTCAACGGCCATACCCGGCCGCCCATCCGCCCATGGCGAGCAGGTTGCCCATGGCGGAGACGGTGCCGAGGACGGCGTTGCCCCTGCCGCCGCCCGCGGCGAGGCCGGCCGAGCCGATCAGGTTGTTGGCGCCGGTGGTGCCGTCGACCGCGCTGGTGAGGCCGTCGCCCGGGTCGTCCCGGGTGAGGGCGTACGCGGTGGGGGCGGTGAGCCCGGCGGTGGCGGCGGCCTGGACGCCGTCGGAGAGGTCCATCGCGGTCGCCTTCGGGAGCCCGTACCTGACGGCCTGCTTCTCGATCGTCGCGGTGAAGACGGGGTTGGCCGGGTCGACGGCGCGGGCGGCGCTGCGGACCTCGGTCGCGCCGGCGCCCACCGTCCCGCGCAGGCCCGCGCCGGCGGCGAGCGCCTCGCGGCCGGCGCTGACGCCCTTGGCGGCGACGCCGATGCCGGGGATCGCGCCGAGCAGGTCGCCGCCCAGGGCCAGCCAGTTGCCGGTGTTCTTCTGCGGTGGGAACAGCTTTCCCTCGGCGGCGAACCCGGCCCCGTGCGCGGTCGCCGCGGCGAGGCTCAGCAGGACGGCCGGCAGGGCGAAGGCCGGGAAGAAGACCGCCGCGACGCCGCAGACGCCGGCGGCGACGGTGAGCAGGTCGGCGCCGTGGTTCTTCAGCCAGGTGCCGACCTTGCCGAGCCAACCCGGCTCGGGTGGGGCCTTGCTGTCGGCGGCCTTGCGGATGGCGGCGGCGGTCCTGCGGGCGTCGGACTCGTGGCCGGCGGCGAGTTCACGGGCCTGGGTCCGGAGTCCGGTGAGGGCGGTGGTGGCGCTGCTGAGGAGTCCGGCGGCGTCGTCGAGGTGCTTCTTGGCGGCGTGGTAGCGCTGTTCGGCAGCGGTGCGGGAGGCGTCGTCGGGGAAGCTGCGGCCGGCGAGCCGGAGGTCGGGGGCGGCGGCCGCGGTGCGGTGGGCCTGTTCGGCCCGCTCCTCGCACTGCCGGGCGGCGACCGCGGAGCGGGCCAACTCGGCGGCCTTGGGCCGGTGTTCGGTGAGCGCGGTGTACCAGACGTCGAGCGCCCGGTAGGCGGCGGTGACGGAGTCGGCGGCGTCCTGGAGGTAGCCGGGGAGCTTGCCGAACCGGGCGGTGAAGGCCTCGGCGGCCTCGCCGGTCCACTGGCCCTGGTGGTGGGAGAGCCGGTCGAGCGTGGTGTGGACGCCGGTCAGGTGCTGGGCGACCCGGCGCAGGCCGGCGCTGAGGGCGGCGACGGCGGCGGGGTCGCCGGGGGCGGGGTCGAAGCCGAGGCCGGACCAGTCGGGCCCGGTGCCGGTCACGGCCGCCCCGGCGCGGGGGCGAGGGCCTTGGTGGCGTTCCGCTCGGTGCCCGCGTAGGACTGCTGCACCTTCTCCAGGCCCTCGTCGAGGACCTTGACGCACTCGCGGACCTTCTTCAGGCCGAACTCCCACTTCTCCTGGAAGTGTTGGCCGGCGTCCTCCAGGAAGTCGAAGCCGAGCCCCGCCCGGCCGGCCTCCTTGAGCGCCTTCAGGCCCTGGTCGAGTTCGTCGCCGCAGCCCTTGAGGTCCTTGGCCAGTTCGGCGAGGAATTCGGGACTGACCGTGAAATCGGCCACTTTCTCCCCCGATGCGTCGGTTGTCGGACCGCCGAGCATAACGCCGGTTGGTACGTGGGCGATCCGCGTCGGCGGGCACCGTCCGGATGCGTACGGGGCCTTGACGGGGGAGGAAGGGCCGCTGGGCTCGTCGGTTCGACGACGGGCTGGCGGGTCAGCGGCGCCAGAAGCCGCGCTTCTTCGGGGCGGTGAGCTGGACGACCGCCGTGACGAAGTGGTCGGCGACGGGGGTGGGGCCCTGGCCGTGGTTGAGGTGGTTCTGGGTGGTCCACTCGCCGAGGACGGTGCCGGGGGTGCCGTCGAAGGGGTTGACGGCGTGTTCGAGGGTGAGGTACCGGATGGCCTTGGCGCCCTTGGGGAGGACGGCGGCGGCGAAGTAGGCCTCGGGGCTGACGGTCGGGGTGGGCAGGGTGACCAGGAGCAGGCGGTGGCCGTCGACTTCGAGGTGGCGGGAGTCGAGGCCGTCGCTGGGCAGCCGGTCCTCGGGCGGGAGGGTTTCGCCGAGGGTGTCCCAGAGTTGGACGAGGGCGGGCAGCAGGCTCTTGCCGCTGGGCGAGGGGCTGGTCACCTGGGGGCCGAATTCCAGCAGCTGGCGGGCGAGTTCGCGGTGCGCGAAGCGGTAGTGGTGGGGCCTGGGATCGGTCATGGGAACACGGTAGCGAACGGGCCGGGCCGGGGTGCCGGAAAACCCGGCGCCCCGACCCGGCCCGGGAAACAGGCGAAGTGACGGAGAGTCAGTGACGGAAGGTGGCGGAAAGTCAGTGACCGCCCTTGAGGTTGAGCACGACCACCCCGACGATGATCAGCGCGATCCCGAGGATCTGCAGCTTCCCCAGCGACTCGCCGAAGGCGACCACGCCGATCCCGGCGACCGCCGCCGTCCCGGCGCCCGACCAGACGGCGTAGGCGACCGAGACCGGTATGTGCTTGAGTGCGCGGCCGAGCAGGTAGAAGGACAGCGCGTAGCCGACCCCCACCCCGAGGCTGGGCCAGAGGCGGGTGAACCCCTCGGTGAGTTTGAGGCAGCTGGTGGCGCAGACCTCGCTCAGGATGGCGAGGGTGAGCAGAACGTAAGGCATGTCGCGGTCAGACGGCCGGGGCGGCGCTGAGCTTCCCCAGCAGTGCGAGGTCGGCCCGTTCCAGGCTGTCCAGCAGGGTGATCCGCCCGCCGTCGGGCATCGGGACGGCGGTGGAGGGCACGGCGAGCACCGCGCAGCCGGCCGCGGCGGCGGAGGCGACCCCGGTGGGGGTGTCCTCGACGGCGACGCAGGTGGCCGGGTCGAGGCCGAGCCGCTCGGCGGCGGCCAGGTACGGGTCCGGCGCGGGCTTGGTGCGGGGGGTGTCCTCGGCGGCCATGGTGACGGCGAACCAGTCGCGGCCGATGGAGGACAGCACGAGGTCGACCACCAGGCGCGGGGAGGCGGATACCAGCGCGGTGGGCACCCGGGCCTCGCGCAGAGCGGCGAGCAGGTCGAGCGCGCCGGGGCGCGGAACCGTTTCGGCGGCGACCTTGGCGGCGAAGGACTCGCCCAGCACGGCGGCGAGCTCGGCCTCGGGGCGGCTGGTGCCGCTGACCCGGTGCAGGTGGGCGGCGGTGTGCTCGACGGCCTGGCCGAGCACCTCGGGGGCGTCCCGGTCGGTGAGCGGGTGGCCCAGCTCCTCGGCGAGTTCGGCGGCGGCCTTCCACCACAGCTGCTCGGTGTCGACCAGGGTGCCGTCCATGTCGAAGAGGACGGCGGCGGGCAGGGGCGCGGCAGCGGACGGGACGGTGTCGGACGGGACGGCTTCAGGCATGGCGGTACCTTCGGTGGTTCTTCAGCGGGTGCAGAGGCGGTACTGAGGATCCCAGACGGGCTGCTCAGGCGGTGCGGCGGTCCACCAGGACGGGGCGCTCCGGCAGCGTGAGCTCGGCGCGCGAGCCGGCCGGCAGGGCGGCGGCGGCCTCGGTGGGCAGGTCGGCCTTGACCTCGGTGCCGTCGTCCAGGCGGACGGTGAGCCGGGTCACGGCGCCCAGGAAGGACGCGGTGACCACCTGGGCCGGGCCGGTCGCGGACGGGGTGAGGATGACGTTCTCCGGGCGGACCAGCACCTGCAGCTCGCCGTCGGCCGGCGCCGTGCCGTCCACCGCGTGCCGGCGGCCGAGCACCTCGACGCCCTCCGCGGTGCGGGTGCACGGGATGCGGCTCATGGTGCCGACGAACTCGGCGACGAAGGCGGTGGCCGGCCGGCCGTACAGCTCGGACGGGGTGGCGCACTGCTCCAGCTGGCCGGCCCGCAGCACGGCGACCCGGTCGGCCATGGACAGCGCCTCCTCCTGGTCGTGGGTGACGAACAGGGTGGTGATGCCCAGCTCCTGCTGGAGGCGGCGGATCTCCTCGCGCAGCTGGAGGCGGACCTTGGCGTCCAGCGCGGACAGCGGCTCGTCCAGCAGCAGCACCCGCGGCTGGAGGGCGAGCGCGCGGGCGAGCGCGATGCGCTGCTGCTGGCCGCCGGACATCTGGTGCGGGTAGTGCTCGGCCCGGTGCGGCAGGCCGACCAGCTCCAGCAGCTCCTGGGCGCGCTTGCGGCGCTCGGCCTTGCCGGTGCCGCGCATCCGCAGCCCGAAGGCGACGTTGTCCAGCGCGGTCAGGTGCGGGAAGAGGCTGTACGACTGGAACACCATGCCCGCGTCGCGCTTGTGGGCGGGGATCGAGGTGATGTCCTGCCCGTCGACCAGCACCTCGCCGGAGTCGTGCTGCTCGAAGCCGGCCAGGATGCGCAGCGCGGTGGTCTTGCCGCAGCCGGACGGGCCGAGCAGGGCGAGCAGCTCGCCGGGCCGGACGGTCAGGTCCAGGCCGTCGAGGGCGGTGGTGGCGCCGAACGCGCGGCGCAGCGAGCGGAACTCGACGGTGGCGCCGCCGGCGGCGGTCGCGGCCCGGGAGGCGGTGGCGGTGGCCGTGGTCATGGCTGGTAACTCCTGGAGAACGGGGGGTGGTTCAGGACCGGGCGGCCTTGCGGCCGCGGCCGACGGCGGACATCAGCAGCAGGACGAGCCAGACGATCAGCAGGCTGAGCATCGACACCGCGACGGACATCTGGCCGTCGCTCTTGCCGTTGGAGTTGATCCACACCGAGAAGGGGGTGAAGCCGAGGATGGAGGCGGTGGTGAACTCGCCGAGCACCAGGGCGACGGTGAGGACGGCGGCGTTCAGCAGCGCGCTGCGCAGGTTCGGCAGGACGACGGTGAACACCGCGCGCAGCCAGCCGGCACCGCAGTTGCGGGCGGCCTCGACCAGGGTGGCCACGTCCACGCCGCGCAGTCCGGCATCGATGGCCCGGTAGGCGAACGGCAGGGCCATCAGCACGTAGGCGATGACCAGGACGATCGGGAAGCCCGGGTCCTGGATGGCCACGATGGTCTGGAAGAACGGGGTGTCGTGGAGGTAGTCCGGGCCCCAGCGCAGCACGCCGATGATGCCGGTGGTGAGCGCGACGACCGGGACGACCAGCGGCATCGAGCACATGATCTCGATCACCGGGCGCAGCTTCGGCGCGCCGAGCCGGGCGGCGAGCACCGCCGGGACGAGCAGGAGCAGCAGCACCACCACGGTGACGGCGGCCAGTTCCAGGCTGAGCACCAGGCTGTCGGTGAAGCCGGGGGCGTTCAGCAGCTCGGTGTAGGCGCGGAAGCTGGTGCCGTTCTTGTGGTCGTCGACGCTGAAGACCACCGACGAGACCAGCGGGACGGCGAAGTAGATCCCGCAGAGCAGCAGGACCAGGCCGCGGCCGAAACGGATGCGATTGATCAGGCGAGCCACTTGGCACTCCGGCGCTGAAGGGGCAGGTACACGGCCATCACCAGGCAGGCGACCACGATCATGTCGAGGCCGAGCGCGAGGGCGAGGTTGCCCTGGCCGACCAGGACGTTGCCGGACAGCGCGTCGCCGATCTGCATCGAGATCAGCGGCACCGAACTGCCCACCATGGCCTCGGCGGTGGCGTACGCGGCGAAGGAGGCGCCGAACAGCAGCACGAAGCCGCCGAGCAGCGAGGGCAGCAGGACGGGCAGCGCCACGTGCCGCCAGTACTGCACGCCGGTGGCGCCGTTGTTGTACGCGGCCTCGCGCCACTGGGTCTTGAGGCCCTCCAGGGCCGGGGTGATGGTGATGACCATCAGCGGCACCAGGAAGTACAGGTAGACCACGGACAGGCCGGAGAAGGTGTAGAGGTTCCAGCCGTGCTTGGTCAGGCCGAACTTCTTGGTGACCTCGCCGGCGTTGCCGAGGGTGGCGACGAACATGAAGGCCAGCGGCACGCCGCCGAAGTTGGCGAGCACGCCGGAGGCGGACATCACGGCCTCGCGGAAGGCGCGGAACCGGGAGGTCGCCACGGCCTGGGCCAGCGGCAGGCCGACCACGGCGGCGATCAGCGCGGTCAGCAGGGAGAGCTTGACGCTGCCCCACAGGGCCGTCCAGTAGGCGCCCTGGAGCGAGCCGGTGAGGTTGTCGAGGGTGAAGGTGCCGCCGCCGTCGGGGGCGTCCGTGGAGGTGGTGAACGCGCCGATGGCGATCGCGACGGCGGGCAGGCCGAAGCCGATCGCGAAGAAGAGGATCAGGGGGAGGGCGGCGAGCCAGGCGCGGCTGCCGCCGGCCCGGCGCTTGGCCGGGCGGGGGGCCGCGGTGTGCACCGTGGTGGTGCGGGCGGCCGTGCTGGGGGAGGCGGGGCCGGGGGCGCCCCCGCCGCTCTGGGCGGCGGAGGCGTTCGGCGGCACCGGGGTGGGAGCCGTTGTCATCTCAGGTCAGCCCGCGATCGCCTTGGCCCAGTTCTCGGTCACGACCTTCTTGGCCGCCGTGGTCTGGTCGTCGGTCGGGAAGGTGGTGAAGGGCTTCTCGGCGACGGGCAGCTTGGCGGCGGTGGCCGTGTCCAGGGTGCCGGCGGTCTTCATGGCGTCGAACAGGGCCGGGGTGGCGTAGCCGCCCAGGAAGCCGTTCTGGCCCTCCGTGCTGTAGAGGTACTCCTCCCACAGGCGGGCGGCGGCCGGGTGCGGCGCGTCCTTGTTGATGGCCTGGTTGTAGAAGTTGGCGTAGATGCCGTCGGACGGGATGCTGACCTGCCAGTCGATGCCCTTGTCCTTGAACTTCTCGGCGTAGCCGGCGTTCAGGTAGGACCAGTCGATGGTGATCGGGGTCTCGCCCTTCTCGATGGTCGCCGGGGTGACCTCGACCGGGTTGAAGTTGCCCGCCTGCTTCAGCTTGCCGAAGAAGTCGATGCCGGGCTGGATGTTGTCCAGCGAACCGCCGTTGGCCAGGGCGGCGGCCATGACGGCGCTGTAGGCGGCGTTCGCCTTGGTCGGGTTGCCGTTGAGCGCGACCATGCCCTTGTACTCGGGCTTCAGCAGGTCGGCGAAGGTCTTCGGGCAGACGGAGACCTTCTTGGCGTCGCAGGCGATCGAGATGTAGCCGCCGTAGTCGTTGTAGCGCAGACCGTCGGGGTCCTTCATGGTGTCCGGGATCTTGGCGAAGTCGGCGACCTTGTACGGGGCGAACAGGCCCTGCTTGGCGCCGGAGGTGGCGAACGCGGCGCCCAGGTCGACGACGTCGGGGGCGCGGTCCTGGCCCTTGCGGGAGGTGATCGCGTTGATCTCGTCCTGGCTGGAGCCGTCCGGGTTCTCGTCCTCGATCTCGATGCCGTACTTCGCCTTGAAGCCGTCCATCAGCTTGCCGTAGTTCGCCCATTCGCGCGGCAGCGTGATGGCGTGCAGCTTGCCCTCCTTCTTGGCAGCGGCGACCAGGCCGTCCATGCCGCCGAAGTCGGCGAGGGAGGTGGCGGTCTTGGAGCTCTTGCCGCCCGCGAGGTCGTTGCTGCCGGCCTTGGCGGACGACGAGCCGGCGGAACCGCAGGCGGTGAGGGACAGCGCGGCGGCGGTCAGGACGGCCGCGAAGGCGGCGGAGCGGGCACGGTGCACGGACACGGGTCAGTCTCCTGATCGGGTGTACTGCGAAAGGGGTGCTGCAGGGGAGGGGGTGTCGGATCTGATCGGGGGATCGATCGTGCGAGTGGCCGTGGCGCGGATCCGTCCGGCGTGGGTCACGGGTCCTGGTCTGGCTCGTCCGGTATCCGTTCGGAACCGTCCGAGTTGACTAGCCAACTTCGCTGACGGAGGTAAGTAACCCGGAGTTCGGTGACGGGAAGGTGAACGGACGGCCCAGAACCGGGGTCGGCTGCGGGAACGGTGGAATCCGGCCATCGGAGCGTGATCCGTTCGGTGCGATGCTCGAACGGCGCAGCGGGATAAGGTCGGGCTGTCCGTGCCGGTACGGCTGCGCTGGACACCGCCCCTGGAGGGACAATTGACTGACGTGGCAGTGGAGCCCGGGCGCCCCGTCGAGCGTGCGGCCGGAGCCCTGTACCGCAAGGTGGCCGCCGATCTGCGCGAGGCCATCACCACCGGCGCGTACGGCGAGGCCGGCCGGCTGCCCGCCGAGGGCGCGCTGGCCGAGCAGTACGGCGTCTCCCGCGGCACCGTCCGCCAGGCGCTCGCCGTGCTGCGCTCCGACGGACTGGTCACCTCCCGCCGCGGCACCCGGCGGGTGGTGCTGGGCGGCGCCCGGGTGCAGAGCTTCAGCGAACTGCTGAGCTTCACGCACTGGGCGTACTCGATGGGCGAGGAGCCCGGCGGCATCCTGGACTCCCTGGTGCGCCGCCCGGCCGACGCCGCCGAGCGCGAGCAGTTGCGGCTGGAGCCCGGAGCCGAGGTGTACGTGACCGTCCGGCTGCGGACCCTGTCCGGCACGCCGGTGATGGTCGAGCGCACCATCTACCCGCCGCGGGTCGGCGAGATCGTCGCCGAGCTGCCGCCGGACGTGGTCTCGCACACCGAGGTGCTGCGCGAGCACGGCATCCTGTTCACCGACGCCGACCACACCATCGACATCGTCGCGGCCAACGCGGAGGACGCCCGGCTGCTCGGCTGCCGCCGGGGCGGTCCGCTGCTGCGCGAGCGGCGGCGCACCACCGACCCGACCGGCACGCCGGTGGAGTGGTCCCAGGACCGCTACCTGCCCGGGACGGTGGCCTTCAGCGTGCACAACTCGCTGGCCACGTCGGCGCTTTCGCGGCACGCCCGGGAGCTGGACTGAGCTTGGGCTCCCGGGCGTGCCGTCCGGCTGAGCTGAGCCCAGCCCAGCCCAGCCCAGCCCAGCCCAGCTCAGCTTCAGCGCAGCCCAGTTCAGCTCAGCTCAGCTTCAGCGCATGAGCGCGGCGAGCAGCGGGCGGTAGTGCTCGAAGTCCGGGGTCTTCAGGCCCGGCTCCTTCGCCTGCTCGTCCCAGTGCCGGACGGCCACCGCGTCGACGGCGCCCGGGAGTTCGGCGAAGGCGGCGGCCTCCTCGGCGTCCATCGGGCCGCCCTGGACGGTGAGGGTGTACTCGGAGGCCTCGGAGAGCTTCGCGCGGTAGCCGGGCTCGACCGCGCACAGGTAGCGCTTGGCGGCCACGTGCAGCCGGACCGGCTCGGTGACCTCCGGGCCGAACCAGCGGGCCAGCCGGTCGGCGCCGGTGTGGCTGTGCCGGTTGTCCTGACCTTGCATCAGATCCCGTCCGTGCAGGGTGCTTCGGCCGTGCTTGTCGGAGAAGTGTCCGACGTCGTGCAGCAGGGCGGCGGCGATCAGGTGGTCGGGGGCCCCGGCGGCCTCGGCGACGGCCGCGGCCTGGAGCATGTGCTCGGCCATGGTGACCGCCTCGCCCAGGTACTCCCCGGCGCCCTCGCCCGCGAACAGCTCGGCGAGCTCGTCCAGGGCGGCGGTGCGGCGGTGCAGCACCGCGAGGGTGGAGGAGAGGGAGTCGAGGTCCGCGTAGCAGCCCTGGAGGTGCCGGTGGCCGTCCTGCTGGAAGGCCGTACGGGCGTGCAGCAGACGGGTGTTGTCGAAGACCAGGCAGTCGCCGGGACCGAGTCGGAAGGTCAGCTGGAGCTCGGGGCGCAGGGTGATCGCGGCGAAGCGGCGGTAGGCGGCGTAGAAGGCCTCCCGGTTGTCGCTGCGGAGCGTGCCGATCGAGCGGTTGTTGAAGCGGACCTCGCGGATCCGGCCCAGGGCGTCCACGTCGATCAGCGGGCGGTCGGCGCGCAGTTCGGTGCGGCGGTCGCGGAAGACGAAGGGGACGGGGGTGCGGGTGAGCGTCGCGAAGTCCTCGGGAGCCTCGTCCCGCAGGACCGCCGCCGCCTTGAAGCCGTCCACCAGGCCGGAGTCGCCGCCGGTCGCCGAGTTCTCCAGACAGTGCAGCAGTTGGAGCGTCGGCACCGGGTCGCGGTACGGGTTGTCGGTGTGCGGGGCGATGGAGACGCTGGTGAAGGCCAGGTTGTTGGGGTCCGGCTCGACCCGGACGTCGAACAGCTCGCCGTAGTTGGTGACCCGGACGTAGCCGAAGCTCTCGGCCACCCGTAGCACCTGCCGCTCCACGGTGGGCACCCCGCGCAGCACCGCGAAGCCGCTGCGCCGTACGGCGGCCAGCACGGCGGCCTGCTCGGCGGGGTCGGTGAGGTACGTCCCCCAGTCGGCCTCGGGGATGCCGCGGGCGAAGTCGGCGGCGGCCCAGAGCCGCTTGCCCTGCTCGGTCCGGCCGTCGTCGCCGTCCTCCCCGGCCAGCCAGGCGAGCGGGTAGCGGGAGCGGTGGCCGTCGGACCAGAGCACCTCCAGGTGGCCGTCGAGCTCGGTGCTCGCGGCGACGGAGAGGTCCGGCGGCAGGTCGTCGATCTGGAACAGCTTCTGCCCGTTGCGCGGGTCCCGGCACTCGGCGCAGGGGCAGTTGTCGCGCAGCCAGTACGGCGGCGGTTGCTCGGTCATAGGGCCCTCCTCGGCGGAAAGTTGTCTAGCCAACTTCAGCTCTGGGCGGAGCCTGCCGCTCCCCGGTGAGTTCCGCGTGCCGGGCAGGTGAACGCTGCGGGAACTGTGCCGGGAGGCGGTGGCCGGAAAGCGATCAACCGGGTGGGGTGCGGAGATAGGCCTCGGCGGCGGAGCGGGTGTAGAAGCGCCTGATCCGGGCGGAGCTGCCGTGCACGCGGAGGTACTGGTGTCGGACCGGGTCCCACAGGCCCCAGCTCTCCAGAAGGAGGAAGTGGGGGCTGCGGGAGCCGATCAGGCGGATCTCGTACCGCGTGCAGGGGAGGGCGTCGGGCATCACGCGACCTCCGGGGTCGGGCGGGGCTGCTCGTTGGCGCTGACCCAGCGCTCGGCCTGGTCGTAGGAGTAGAAGCGGAGCGGTTCGGGGCGGGGCGGGAGCGCCTTCACCAGGTGGCCGGTGGTGTGGTCGTGGACGACCCAGACCGGGTACGACGCCCCGTCGTGGGTGTCGGCGGGAACGATTCCGTAGCGGGCGCTCATCTGCGGGCCACCTGGAGGAAGCCGCCGGCCTTCTCGACCTGGGCGGCGAAGTCGTCGAACTCGCCGTCGATGGGGGAGATCGCGGCCCTGGAGGGGAGCAGGATCGCGCCGGCGGTCCGGTCCGTGATCGTCTGCAATGCGGCCAGGAGCAGGGGGCGCTGCTCCGGAGGCTTCTCGGTCTCGTCGTCCAGGACGGTGAGGGTGACGTCCCAGCGGTGGGCGATCGCGTACGCCTCGCAGCTGCGCATCTCCAACTCGGGGAAGTCGGCGGTGGGTTTGGCCAGGTAGATCACCACCTGGAAGCGCTCGGTGGGGCGGAGTCGGGGGGAATGCGGGGCGGAAGGGGTTCGTTGCAGCTTCATGGCCCGCTCCTCTCAGTAGTGAGACGGCTACCCGGAGTCCCCACTGTGGTCTATGCTTTGAGGGTCTTCAACCTGTCAAACGTGCTCGAAGAGCGAGGATCAAGGTCCATGAACAAGGTTGAGCTCGACCCCGATGGGGGGCCGGCGACGAAGTTCGGTGTGTTCCTTCGCACTTCACGGGAAGAGCGGGGATGGACTCAGGACGATCTGGCGGCTGTCATCGGCTACTCCGCGACGCATGTGTCGGCCGTGGAAACTGGTCGACGGCCTCCAACGCCGCGTCTGGCACGCGAACTTGACAGAGCGTTCGGCTGGGAGCGTGTGTTTGCCCGCAAGGCCCTCGACATCAAGACCTCGGCACTCCTCGAAGGGTTCCCACAGTACGTGGAGCGGGAGTCGAAGGCCGTCGAGCTGAGGCTGTTCGATCTCGGCATCATTCCCGGTCTTCTCCAGACCACGGACTACGCACAGGCCATTGCGGCCGGAGCAGTCCGCCGAGGAAGCATCACGTCTGCCCAGGCCGAAGAGCGAGTGACATACCTGGCGCGCCGGCAAGCCAACCTGCGTCGAGAGCCCTCGCCGTTGATCCACGTTGTCCTGGATGAGAGCTGCATCCGTCGGCCCGTCGGCGGCCCCGAGGTCATGGCGGCTCAGCTGGATCAGCTTGCCGAGTTTGCCGCAATGCCCAACACGATGCTCCAGGTGGCTCCGTATGCCATAGGGGAGGAGCGGTCGTTCGACCTTCCGGTGAACATCTTGACCCTCCCTGACCGATCGCTGATGTCCTACGCGGAATCGGCACAGCAGGGTCACCTGGAACGGGACAGCGCAGCCGTGCTGCCGGTACTTACGGCCTACTATCAGTTGCAGGCCCTCGTGCTCTCGCAAGCTGAGTCCGTGGCCCTGATCAGACGGCTGAGGGAGGAACTACCGTGACCGCCACCGAACCTGCGTGGTTCAAGTCTTCGTACAGCAGCAACGGCGGCAACTGTGTCGAGGTAGCGGGGAACCTGGTCGCCTCCGGCGCTGTTCCCGTCCGTGACTCGAAGGATCCCGAGGGTCCCTCCCTGGTCTTCCCGGCCGACGCCTGGTCGGCTTTCGTCTCCGCCGTGCGCAGCGGGGAGTTCGGCGCAGTCTGAGCACAGTGGTCGACGGGCCCGCCCCGAGGATTCTCGGGGCGGGCCCGTCCTGGTGTTTTAGCCCCTGCGGCCTTTTGGGCTTCCAACGACCTTGCTGACCCTGCCGAACAGGACCATCGTGGGATACGGCGAGACTCAGCGACTGCTCAGCGAGTCGAGAGTTCATCCGACAGGTTCGGAGAGGTGTTGAGGATGGATGACCTGACAGGCGCCGCGTGGCGCACGAGTAGCTACAGCGTGCAGGAAGGGCAGTGCGTGGAGGTCGCGGACGGGTTCCTCGACCGGGTGCCCGTGAGGGATAGCAAGGATCCCGATGGCCCTGCCCTGGTCTTCCCGGCTGACGCTTGGTCGGCGTTCGTCTCCGCCGTGCGCAGCGGGGAGCTCGGTACCGTCTGACTCAAAGGAGGAACTACCGTGACCGCCACCGAACCTGCGTGGTTCAAGTCTTCGTACAGCAGCAACGGCGGCGACTGCGTCGAGGTAGCGGGGAACCTGGTCGCCTCCGGCGCTGTTCCCGTCCGTGACTCGAAGGATCCCGAGGGTCCCTCCCTGGTCTTCCCGGTCGACGCCTGGTCGGCGTTTGTCTCCGCCGTGCGCGGCGGGCAGCTCGGCGCGGCCTGAGCGAACGAGTGGCGGGCCCGCCCCGAGGATTCTCGGGGCGGGCCCGTGTGGTCCCACCGGTACCGGCCGTTCGGGTGAGGGTGCAGGTCGGAGGGTGTTTCGGGGCGAGGTGGGCCGCCGGGGCTGCGGCACTGTCGGGGTGGATTTCTCCCCGATTCGAGAGGCGGCTGCGCCATGGCCCGTTCCGATACCACGTCATCTCCCCCCACGGGGCACAGCGGGCTGAAGCGCGAGGTCGGCGTCGTCGGGCTGCTCTGGGCGTCGGTCGGCGCGATCATCGGCTCCGGCTGGTTGTTCGGGGCGCAGAAGGCGGCCGTGGCGGCCGGGCCCGCCGCTCTCCTGTCCTGGGGCATCGGCGCGGTGGCGATCATCCTGCTGGCGCTGATCCACGCCGAGCTGGGCGGGCTGTTCCCGGTGGCGGGCGGCACGGCGCGCTACCCCCACTATGCGTTCGGCGGGTTCGCGGGGATGTCGTTCGGCTGGTTCACCTGGCTGCAGGCGGCGACCATCGCGCCGATCGAGGTCCAGGCGATGATCAACTACGCCCGGCACTGGACCTGGGCCGACGGGTTCCTGAACAAGGACCTGACGCTGACGGGCAGCGGGTTCGTGGTCGCGGCCGTGCTGCTCGGGGTGTTCGTCGCGATCAACTTCCTCGGGGTCCGGCTGCTCGCCCACACCAACAGTGTGGCCACGGTGTGGAAGGTCGCCGTCCCGATCCTGGCGATCTTCGCGCTCGGGATCACCGAGTTCCACGGCTCCAACTTCACCTCGCAGGGCTTCGCGCCGGACGGGTCCAAGGGCGTGCTCGCGGCGATCAGCACCAGCGGCGTGATCTTCGCCCTGCTCGGCTTCGAGCAGGCCATCCAGTGGGCGGGGGAGAGCCGCAACCCCCGCCGGGACATCCCCCGGGCCGTCCTCGGGTCGGTGGTGATCGGCACGATCGTCTACGTCATGCTCCAGGTGGTGTTCATCGGCGCCCTGCCGCCCGAGACCTTCGCCGGGGGCTGGGGCAAGCTCGACTACCCGGGCATCAGCGGCCCGTTCGCGGGCCTCGCGACGCTGATCGGGCTCGGCTGGCTGGCGACGATCCTGTTCATCGACGCGGTGGTCTCCCCGGCCGGTACCGGCCTGGTCTACATCACCTCCAGCTCCCGGGTCACCTACGGCCTCAGCCGCAACGGCTACGCGCCGCCCGCCCTGCAGTACACCGACCGCAACTCGGTGCCCTGGCTGGGCCTGCTCATCGCCTGGGTCGCCGGCGTCATCTGCTTCCTGCCGTTCCCGAGCTGGCAGAAGCTGGTCGGCTTCATCACCTCGGCGGTGGTGCTGATGTACGCGGGCGCGCCGCTGGCCTTCGGGGTGCTGCGCAAGCGGCTGCCGGACATGGAGCGCTCGTACCACCTCCGCGGCGGCACGGTCATCTCGCCGATCGCCTTCGCGGTGGCGAGCCTGGTCATCTACTGGTCCGGCTGGGACACCCTGTGGCGCCTAGGGCTGGCGATCCTGATCGGGTACGCGCTGCTCGGCGGGTACTCGGCGTACGCCGCCTCGAAGGGGGTGCCGAACGCGCCGCGGATGGACTTCAAGGCCGGGCAGTGGCTGCCGGTCTACCTGGTCGGCATGGGGATCGTCTCCTGGCAGGGCACCTTCGGCGTGGGCGCGCAGGGGAACCTGCCGCTGTGGTGGGACATCGGGGTCGTGGTGGTGTTCTCGCTGGCCGTCTACTACTGGGCGCTGGCGGTCGCGCTGCCGGCGGAGGAGATCGAGCGGAACATCCGCGGCGTCGAGGTGGTGGACGCGGGCGGACACTGAGCGCAGTCGAGCGAACGGCCCCCGGAGCGGTTCGGGGGCCGTTCGGCGTTCCTAGGCGGTGGCCTTCCAGGCCGCCTCGGCGGCCGCGAGCGCCGCGTCGGCGTCGCCCCCGGCGGCCTTGGCGAGGGCGGTCAGGCAGGCCGCGACGGTGTCCAGCGAGGCCGCCCGGCCGTAGTGGTTCACGCGGAGCATGGAGGCCGCCAGTGCCCCGCCGCCGGGCTGGACGGGCAGCGCCGGGTCGAGGGCGGCGGCCAGTTCGGCGGCGTGCACGCCGGCCGGGGTGCGCAGGGTGGTGGCGACCGGGGCGGCGTGGGCGTCCTGGTGCACGTACGGGCTGACGGTGCCGAGCGCGCGGGCGCCGGCCCGGGTGGCGGCGGACGCGGCGCGGTGCCGGGTGATCACGGCGGGCAGGCCGTCGGCGGCGATCCGGTCCAGGCAGGCGCCGAGCGCGAGCATCTCCAACTGGGCCGGGGCGTGCGGCAGTACGGTGCGACCGGCGTCCGTCCAGCGCTCCTTCCAGTCCAGCAGGGAGAGGTAGGAGCGGCGCGGGGCGGCCGGGTTGGCGGCGATCCGCTCCCAGGCGCGCTCGGACACCGAGACGGCGGAGACCCCGGCCGGGCCGCCCATCGCCTTCTGCCCGCCGATCACGCACAGGTCGATGCCCCACTCGTCGGTGAGCAGCGGCTCGGCGGCGACCGAGGCGACCGCGTCGAGCATCAGCAGGGCGCCGTGCTCGCGGACCACGGCGGCGATCCCGGCGACCGGGTTGGTGTTGCCGGTGGCGGCCTCGGCGTGCACCAGGGAGACGAAGTCGATCTCCGGATGGGCTTCGAGCGCCTCGGCGACCTGCTCGGCGCTGACCGCGCTGTCGAAGGGCACCGCGAGGTCGACGACCGTCGCGCCGCAGGAGCGCAGCCAGTTGCCGAAGGTCTGGCCGTACGGGCCGGTGACGATGTTGAGCGCGGTGGAGCCGGGGTGCGCGGCGCCGCGGATCGCGGCCTCCAACGGGAGCAGGGCCTCACCCTGGGTGACGATGACATCGGCCTCGGTGTGCAGCAGCGCGGCCACCTGGTCCTCGATCGCCGCGAACCCGGCGGCGCTGAGCGGGGGGAGGTCGAGGAACGGACTCACGATCGGAGGGCCTTTCGCCGTAGGGGTGGTGGGTGCGGGAACGAGTGTGCCGCATTCTCGCCCCTTACACGTGGGGGTCGCGTCGGTAGAGTGCCGCCATGAGCGATGGCGCGGTGCTGCACGTCCGGGGTCGGGTGCTGGTCGGCCCGGAGGAGGTCAGGGACGAACTCTGGGTGGTGGACGGCCGGGTGAGCTTCACCCGCCCGCCGACGGCCGGGGACGTCCGGACGGTCACCGGCTGGGTGCTGCCCGGCCTGGTGGACGCGCACTGCCACGTCGGCCTGGACGCCCACGGCGCCGTGGACGCCGAGACCAGCGAGAAGCAGGCGCTCACCGACCGTGACGCGGGCACCCTGCTGATCCGCGACGCCGGCTCGGCCGCCGACACCCGCTGGATCGACGAGCGCGAGGACCTGCCCCGGATCATCCGGGCCGGCCGGCACATCGCCCGCACCCGCCGCTACATCCGCAACTATGCCCACGAGATCGAGCCCGGCGACCTCGCCGCCTACGTGCGGGCCGAGGCCCGGCGCGGCGACGGCTGGGTGAAGCTGGTCGGCGACTGGATCGACCGCGACCGCGGCGACCTCGCCGCCTGCTGGCCGGGCGACGCGCTGGCCGAGGCGATCGCGGCGGCGCACGAGGAGGGCGCGCGGGTCACCGCGCACTGCTTCGCGGCCGAGTCGCTGCCGGACCTGCTGGCGGCCGGGATCGACTGCGTCGAGCACGCCACCGGGCTGACCGAGGAGCTGATCCCGGCCTTCGCCGAGCGCGGGGTGGCCATCGTCCCGACCCTGGTCAACATCGCCACCTTCCCGGAGCTGGCCGCCGGCGGGGAGTCCAAGTTCCCGGCCTGGTCGGCGCACATGCGGCGACTGCACGAGCGCCGCTACGACACCGTCGGGGCCGCGCACGACGCGGGCATCCCGGTGTTCGTCGGCACGGACGCGGGCGGCTCGCTCGCCCACGGGCTGGTCGCGGACGAGGTGGCGGAGCTGGTGAAGGCGGGGCTGAGCCCGGCGGAGGCGCTGTCGGCGGCGAGTTGGGGCGCGCGCGAGTGGCTCGGGCGGCCGGGGCTGGAGGAGGGTGCGTCGGCCGACTTCGTGGTGTACGAGGAGGACCCGCGGGCGGACGTCCGGGTGCTCGCCGACCCGCGCGCGGTGGTGCTGCGGGGGCGGCCGGTGGCGTGACCGGTCGGGTGAGCGCTCGGGTGGGCGGTCGGGTGAGCGCTCGCGGCGGGCGTTTGTGGTGGTCAGCTGAGGTGACGCCCTGTCGGTATCGGCCGATAGGGTGACGCCCATGGCACCGCGTCCACTGAACGAGATCGTCGAGCCCGGCTGGGCCACCGCCCTGGAACCCGTCGCCGGACGGGTCGCCGCCATGGGCGACTTCCTGCGCGCCGAACTGGCCGCCGGCCGTACCTACCTGCCCTCCGGCCCGAACGTGCTGCGGGCCTTCCAGCAGCCCCTCGCCGACGTGCGGGTGCTGATCGTCGGGCAGGACCCGTACCCCACCCCCGGCCACGCCGTCGGGCTGAGCTTCTCGGTCGGGCCCGAGGTGCGGCCGATCCCGGCGAGCCTGATCAACATCTTCCAGGAGTACGGCACCGACCTCGGCCTGCCCCAGCCCTCCAACGGGGACCTCACGCCGTGGACGAACCAGGGCGTGCTGCTGCTCAACCGGGCCCTGACCACCGCGCCGCGCAAGCCCGCCGCGCACCGGGGCAAGGGCTGGGAGGAGGTCACCGAGCAGGCGATCCGGGCGCTGGTGGCGCGTGGCGGTCCGCTGGTGGCGATCCTCTGGGGGCGCGACGCCCGTAACCTGCGGCCGCTGCTGGGGGACGTCCCGGCGATCGAGTCGGCGCACCCGAGCCCGTACTCGGCGAGCAGTGGGTTCTTCGGCTCGCGGCCGTTCAGCCGGGCGAACGAGCTGCTGGTGCGGCAGGGGGCGCAGCCGGTGGACTGGCGTCTGCCCTGACGTCCGCAACAATTCCGGAGCGGACTGTCGCTCGGAGTGCGGGCCGCCGTGTGAGGTACTGGAGCCAGGTTGGGGCGGTACCGACGAAAGCCCTCGCTTTCGTATGCCCGAACCAATGGCGCTGCCCCGCCAGTTGCCCTGGCGGGGCCCCGTTCTCCTTGCTCAGGCCGGGCGGACCAGGCCGTCGAGCATCTTCTCCAGCAGGTCGTTGTTCGCATTGAAGCTGGACACTGACGCGGCGATGTTCTCCTCCTGGTCCATCTCCTGCCAGGAGACGGTGTATCCGGCTTCGCGGGCGAGTTGGGCGAGGAAGGCGCGCTGGGTGCGGCCGTTGCCTTCCCGGAAGGGGTGGATGGCGTTCACGTCGCCGTACAGGTCGGCGAGGGCTCGGATGAACTCCGGGCGGTCCAAGCCTTGCAGGTGGTCGTTGTCGGCGAGCTTGCGGAACACGTCCTCCGCGAAGGAGACGATGTGGATCGAGGGGCAGAACGATGTGCCCTTGGAGATCTCAATGGTGCGCAGTTCCCCGGCCCACGGGTACACGCTTCCGAAGATCCGCCGATGGAACGCTTGCAGGTGTGCGAGGTCGTACCCGCCGGGCAGCGGCTCGGCGTCGAGGATGGTCAGCTCCACGGCGGCAATGTCCGCTTCGGCCTGCGAGAGCTCGGTTGCGTCGGTGATGCCGAGACTGTTTCGGAGGACGCCGTTGGGCTCGCTGTAGGGGTCGGTCACTCAGCGGCCTTGCGGGTGTAGCGGGCGAGGGCACGGGCTCGCAGGGCCGCGGCGTCGAGTTCTCCGCGCGCGTAGGCGTCGAGGTCGGTGGTGGTGTCTGCGCTGACACGCAGCCCCTCGGCCTCTGTGGAGCCGATCGCGGAGGCGACCGCCGCTCGGCGACGCTGGGCTTGCTCGTACTGTTCGCGTCGCCGGTATCCCTCCAGGGATGCGACGTCCACACGGCGGTGCGTGCCGACCATGCGGTACTCGATCGCGCCCTTGTCGAGCAGCTTGACCAGGTGCGGCCGGGAGACACCGAGGGCTTTGGCTGCCTGGATAGTGGACAGTTCCATGCTCTTGGCGATCACTTCGACCGAGCTTCCGGAGGCGATGAGCGCCATGGTCTCCACGAGGACCGCCAGGGCTTCGCGCGGCACCTCCATGGTGACCTTGCCCGCCTCGGCGACGGTGACGTGGAAGGTCTCGGCGCTGCCGGTAAGGGCGTCGCGCAGGCATGGCACGGCTTCCTCGACGGTGCGCCTGCGCTGCTCCTTCCGCGTGCGCTGCGCCTGAGCCCCGCGCAGCGCCGGCGGGTCCTCGGTGGGGCGCTTGCGCAGCCTCTTCCGGGTGCGGGAAGTCAGGATCTCGTAGGCAGAGGTCGTCGTGACGTCCGCGGTGGCGCGCTTCTTCTGCCTGATCGGCTCTTGTTCCTGGTGCGTCACGGGCATAGGTGCGTCCCCAGCTTCGAGTGGCGGCTATCACCCCTGAGCATATGAAACAAGTGGATCAAGTGCAATATGTGAAACTATGCAGGGTGGCGAAGGTCTCCCCCTGGGCTCGTAGCAGATCCGGGTCAGCGCCGGGCGTCAAGCTCACTCCAACGAGTGAAATGACGCTCCGTGAGGCTCATGTGACGGATCGTTTGAGAAGACTGGCGACTCATCGTTTCACCTGTGTGGGGGTCCCGCCATGTCTTCTCGGCCGTCTCGCCGAATCGTTTCCGCATCCGCCGCCGTGGTGGTGAGCACCCTGCTCACCGCCGGGCCCGTCCAGGCCGCCCCGGCGGCCCCGGCGGTCACCCCCTCGCCGGGGAAGGCGCGCGCCGTCACCGCCGAACTCGCCCTGGACGTCAGCCTCTTGAACAAGGCGGTGGACGTCCCGGTGGACATCGCGCTCAACAAGGTGGAGACACCCGAGCAGCGGGAAGGTTCCGTGCTGACCGCCAAGGTGGCGGGCGTCGACCAGGCCGGCCCGGTCGAGCTGGTCAAGGCCGACATCGGCAAGTCCGTCACCCGGGTCGACGCCAAGGGTGCCACGGCCTCCGTCAAGCTGGTCAACGCCGACGTGCACGCCCCCGGCCTGCCGGCCACCGCGCTGCTCGGGCTGGAGGCTATGAGCGCCGAGGCCACCTGCCCGGTCGACGGGCAGCCGACCGCGGACGTGGTCGCGCCCGCCAGGCTGACCGTGCTGGGCAAGCCCGTCACCGTCGGGCTGTACGGCCCGACCACGGTGGACGTGCCGCTGGTCGGCAGTGTGTCGGTGGAGTTCTCCAAGAAGAACACCACCACGACCACGGCCGCCGCCTCGGCCCTGGAGGTGAAGGTGGAGGTGAACCCGCTCAACCTGAACGTCGCCAAGGTCACCGGGACGATCACCGTCGCCTCGGTGAGCTGCGAGAAGCCGTCCGGCCCGGCCGCCACCGACACCCCGAGCGCCGCGCCCACCAGCGCGCCCGCCGCCCAGCCGGTCGCGGACGCCACCACCTCCCGGGCCGCCGTGCCGCAGGCCGCGGTGGAGAAGCCGGAGCGGCTCGCCACCACCGGCGGCAGCGGCGCCACCGGCCCGCTGGCCGCCGGGGCCGCCGCCCTGGTCGCGGGCGGCGCGGCCGCACTGTGGGCGACCCGGCGCCGCCGGGCCGCCCACGCCCGTCGCCCCTGAGCACCCATCGCGGTGCGGGGTGCCACACCCGGCACTCCCGCACCGTGACCGTGCCATCGCGGACGGTTGGTTCACATGCGCGTTACACGAGAGGAACAACCGGGAAACGGCGGCTTGCGACGCTACGCGGGCACCCACCACCCAGCAATGCGAGGGACCAAGCCGTGGCAATCAAGGCCGAGTACATCTGGATCGACGGCACCAAGCCGACCGCGAAGCTCCGTTCCAAGACTCGCGTCCTGGCCAACGCCGACAAGATCCCGACCTGGGGCTTCGACGGTTCCTCGACCAACCAGGCCGAGGGCCACGCCTCGGACCGCGTGCTGGAGCCGGTGAAGGTCGTCAAGGACCCGATCCGCGGCGGCGACAACATCCTCGTCCTGTGCGAGGTCCTGGAGACGGACGGCACCCCGCACGAGTCCAACACCCGCGCCCTGCTGCGCGAGGTCGAGGAGAAGTACACCGCGCAGGAGTCGATCTTCGGTATCGAGCAGGAGTACACCTTCTTCAAGGGCTCCCGCCCGCTCGGCTTCCCGGAGGGCGGCTTCCCGGCCCCGCAGGGCGGCTACTACTGCGGTGTCGGCGCCGAGGAGGTCTTCGGCCGCGAGATCGTCGAGCTGCACCTGGACCGCTGCATCGACGCCGGCCTGGCGATCTGCGGCATCAACGCCGAGGTCATGCCCGGCCAGTGGGAGTTCCAGATCGGCCCGGTCGACGCCCTGACCGTCTCGGACGACCTGTGGATCGCCCGCTACCTGCTCTACCGCACCGCCGAGGAGTTCGGCATCGACGCCACCCTGGACGCCAAGCCGGCCCGGGGCGACTGGAACGGCGCGGGTGCCCACACCAACTTCTCCACCAAGGCGATGCGCGAGGGCTACGACGCCATCATCACCGCCTGCGAGTCGCTCGGCACCTCCCAGGAGAAGGTGCTGGAGCACGTCACCCAGTACGGCGCCGACATCGAGTCCCGCCTGACCGGCAAGCACGAGACCGCCCCGTGGAACGTCTACAGCTACGGCGTCTCCAACCGCGGCGCGTCGGTCCGCATCCCGTGGCAGGTCGAGGTGGAGCAGAAGGGCTACATCGAGGACCGTCGCCCGAACGCGAACGTCGACCCGTACGTCGTCACCCGCCTGCTGATCAACACCTGCTGCGCGGCCCTGGAGAAGGCCGGCCAGGTCTGATCCCCGCTTGAGGTGCTGAGGTACTGAGGTGTTGAGGCACTGAGGAACCGCAATACCCGCAGGCCCTTTCCCGCCGGGGGAAGGGCCTGCGGGCGTTGTGCCCGGTCGGGCATAATCGAGTGCATGACCGCTCCCCGCCCCCGCTACCTCGTGCGCCGGCTGCACGTGGACCTGGCGCGGGTGTGGGCGGCCGGCTGTCGTCGTCGGTGAGTTCGCAGCAGCAGGACTGCCGACCCCAGACCGCACCGGCCGCAGGAGTGTGTCCGTTCCATGGCTCTCACCTTCCACTGGTTCCTCCCCACCAACGGCGACAGCCGGCAGATCGTCGGCGGCGGGCACGGCTCGACGCCCGGGACGGCCGGCGCCGACCGGCCGCCGAGCATCGCCTACCTGGGCCAGATCGCCCGCAGCGCCGAGCAGTTGGGCTTCGAGGGGGCGCTCACCCCGACCGGCGCCTGGTGCGAGGACGCCTGGCTGGCCACCGCGATGCTGACCCAGGTCACCGAGCGGCTGAAGTACCTGGTGGCGTTCCGCCCCGGGCAGCTCAGCCCCACCCTGGCGGCGCAGATGGCCGCGACCTACCAGCGGCAGTCCGGCGGGCGGCTGTTGCTCAACGTGGTGACCGGCGGCGAGTCCGCCGAGCAGCGGGCGTACGGCGACTTCCTGGACAAGGACGCCCGCTATGCCCGCACCGGGGAGTTCCTGGACATCACCCGGCGGCTCTGGGCGGGCGAGACGGTCGACCACCACGGCCCTCATCTGCGGGTCGAGCGGGCGAGGTTGAACCGGCTGCCCGACCCCGTCCCGCCGGTGTACTTCGGCGGCTCCTCCCCGGCGGCCGGCGAGGTCGCGGCCCGCTCCGCCGACGTCTACCTGACCTGGGGCGAACCGCCGGCCCAGGTGCGGGAGAAGATCGACTGGATCCGTCGACTGGCCGCGGCCCGGGGCAGGTCGGTGCGGTTCGGGATACGCCTGCACGTGATCACCCGGGACAGCTCCGCGCAGGCCTGGGCGGAGACCGAGCGGCTGCTCGCCGGTATGGACCCGCGGCGGGTCCGGGAGACCCAACGGGCACTCGCCGAGAGCGAGTCGGAGGGGCAGCGCCGGATGATCGCGCTGCACGGCGGCTCGGCGGAGCGGCTGGAGGTGCACCCGGGGCTGTGGGCCGGCATCGGGCTGCTCCGCGGCGGCGCCGGCACCGCGCTGGTGGGCAGCCACCGGGAGGTCGCGGACCTGATCACCGAGTACCACGAGCTGGGGATCGACGAGTTCGTGCTGTCGGGCATGCCGCACCTGGAGGAGGCCTACTGGTTCGGCGAGGGGGTCCTGCCGCTGCTGGCCGCCCGCGGGCTGTGGCACCGGCCGTGACGACCGCGGGGCGTGACGTTCGCGGACCTTGACCGGTCGGCCATGGCGCCGGCCGCGATCGGCCGCACCAGTCGGTATCAGGCAAACCACTGGTCAATCCCGATCACCCGCCGGAGAATTCACGGCATGACTCGACAGCCGCTGCTCCTCCTCGATGTGGACGGACCCCTCAACCCCTTCGCCGCGCCGAGGCTGCGGCGGCCGGCCGGCTACCGGACGCACGAGCTGATGCCCACCTGGTGGGCGGAGCGGCAGACCCGCCGCGCCCCCGACGGCGAGCCGAAACCGCTGAAGGTCTGGCTCAACCCGGCGCACGGGCCCGAGCTGCTGGCGCTGCCGTACGAGCTGGTGTGGGCGACCACCTGGATGGCCGAGGCGAACGCCCTGATCGGCCCCAACCTCGGGCTGCCCGAACTCCCGTACATCCCCTGGACGGAGCTGTTCGGCGAGGATCCGGACGGGCTGCACTGGAAGACCAGGGATGTGGTGGCCTGGGCGGACGGTCGGCCGTTCGTCTGGGTGGACGACGAGCTCGGCCCGCAGGATGCCGAGTGGATCGCGGCGAACCACCCGGGCCCCGCGCACACCCTGCACATCAACCCCCGGACCGGCATGGCCGCCGGGGACTTCGCGATCCTGCGCGAGTGGGCGGCCGCCGCGTGACCGGCCTGCCGCTGCTCCTGATCGACGTGGACGGACCGCTCAACCCCTACGCGGCGCCGGACACCCGCTGCCCCGAGGGCTACGGCACCCACCGGCTGCTGCCCGAGTCCTGGGTCGCGCGGCACGCGCCGCAGCCGCGCGAGCAGGTCGAGCCGCTGCGGGTGTGGCTGAACCCGGCGCACGGGCCGGAACTGCTGGCGCTGCCGTACGAGTTGGTGTGGGCGACCACCTGGATGGCCGAGGCGAACACCTTCATCGCCCCCCGCCTCGGGCTGCCCGAACTCCCGTACATCCCCTGGACGAACCTGTTCGGCGAGGATCCGGACGGGCTGCACTGGAAGACCAGGGACGTGGTGGCCTGGGCGGACGGTCGGCCGTTCGTCTGGCTGGACGACGAACTCGGCCCGCAGGACATCGAGTGGATCGCGGCCAACCACCCGACCGAGGCACTGCCGCTCTGGGTCGACCCCAGGGCGGGTCTGCGGGAGCTGCACTTCGCGGCCCTGCGCGAGTGGGCGGAGGAGGAGTCGTGCTGACCGGTGAGACCGTCGGCCGGGTCGAGCGGCTGCTCCGCTACCCGGTCAAGTCGCTGCTGGGGGAGGAGCTTCCGGCGGCCGAGGTGTCCGCGCGGGGCCTGGCGGGGGACCGGGCGCGCGCCCTGCTGGACCTGGAGACCGGACGGGTGGCCAGTGCCAAGAACCCCCGCCGGTGGGCCGGGCTGCTCCGCTACTCCGCGGCGGCCGCGGCGGACGGCCGGGTGACGATCACCGGCCCGGACGGGCGCAGCGCGGACGAGGCCGGGCTGTCCGAGGCACTCGGCCGCAAGCTCGCCCTGATCGACGAGCGCCCGCCCGGCGCGGAGGTCGAGCGGGCCGTGCCGGAGGAGGTGCTGGCGCGCGGCATCGAGGCGGAAGTCCCGGTGACGGTCAACGAGTTGGGGCGGGCCGCGCCGGACGGCGGATTCTTCGACTTCGCCCCGCTGCACCTGATCACCAGCTCCACGCTGCGGGCCGTCGGCGTCGAGGCCGAGCGCTACCGGCCGAACCTGGTGATCCGCACCGAGGGCGAGGGATTCGTCGAGAACGCCTGGGTGGGGCGGGAGTTGACCGTCGGGGAGACGCTGCGGCTGCGCATCGTGGCGCCCACCCCGCGCTGCGCCGTCCCCACCCTGGCGCACGGCGCGCTGCCCCGCCGGACGGAGGCGCTGCGGATCCCGGCCGAGCGCAACCGGCTGGTGCCGCTGGAGGGCATGCCGGCGCTGCCCTGCACGGGGGTGTACGCCCAGGTGGTGGTGGCGGGGGCGATCCGGGCCGGGGACGCGGTCCGGCTGGGCTCCGGCTGAGCTGAGCTGAGCTGAGGCTGAGGCTTAGGTCCGGCCGGGCGCGCGGTCCGGCCGGGCGGGTCAGGCCGGACCGAGCACCGTCTCCAGGGCGTCGAGGAAGCGGTCGGTGGTCCGCTCGTCCCGGACCGCGATCCGCAGCCAGTCCTCGCCGAGCCCGGGGAAGGTGTCCCCGCGCCGGACGGCGAAGCCGTGCTCGCGCAGCCGCTCGCGGACCGCCGCCGCGTCCGGCAGTCGGACCAGCACGAAGGAGGCGGCGGGCTCGCCGTACATCCGCAGCGCCGGGAAGGCGGCCAGGCCCTTCACCAAGTAGGCCCGCCACAGGGCGAGTTCGGCGGCCGCCCGGTCCGCCTCGGCGAGCGCCGCGGGGCCGCTGCAGACCTCGGCGGCGGCCAGTGCCGGGGTGGAGACCGGCCAGAGCGGCTGGGCGGCGCCGAGGGCGGCGATCAGCGGGGCGGGCCCCAGCGCGTAGCCGATCCGGAGTCCGGCCAGGCCCCAGGTCTTGGTGAGGCTGCGCAGGACGACGACCTGCCCGGGGAGGTCCCGGACGGCGGCGAGGGACTCCCGCTCGCCGGGCACGGTGTCCATGAACGCCTCGTCCACCACCAGGGTGCGCCCGGGGCGGGCGAGCGCGGCGACGGCCTCGGCGGGGTGCAGGACGGAGGTCGGGTTGGTCGGGTTGCCGAGGACGACCAGGTCCGCCTCCGCGGGCACGGCGCCCAGCCGGAACCCGTCCCCGGGGGAGAGCAGCACCCGGTGCACCCGGTGCCCGGCGTCCCGCAGCGCGGCCTCGGGTTCCGTGAACTGCGGGTGGACGACGACGATGTGACGTGCTGTCAGGACGCGCGCGAGCAGCACGAAGGCCTCCGCGGCCCCCGAGGTGAGCAGCACCTCCTCGACCGGGCGCCCGTGCCGGGCGGCCACTGCGGCGCGGGCGGCGCCCTGGTCGGGGTAGGCGGCGAGGGTGCCGAGGGTGGCGGCGAGGTGCTCGCGCAGCCAGGCCGGGGGCGTGCCGGTCCGGACGTTGACCGCGAGGTCGACCAGGTCGTGGCCGTCCGCGCGCACCTCGGCGTCGCCGTGGTGGCGCAGGTCGGGTTCGCCGGCGGTCATGCGGAGGCCCCCGTCCGCTCGGGCCCGCCGGACGGTCCGGGCTCACCGGGCAGCTGGGGCTCACCGGGCAGTTGGGCCAGCCCGGGCACCCGTAGGACCTCGTACGCGCCCGGCGGCACGGTGAGCGCGGCGCCGTCGCCCAGGGCGACCAGGGCCACGGCGTGCCCGTGCTCGGCCAGGGCGACGGCCGCCCCGGTCGGATCGACCGCCCGCCCGGCCCGGTCGGTCGCCACCCCGGCCCGGTCGGTCGCCACCCCGGCCCGGTCGGTCGCCTCCCCGGCCGGGTCCGGCACCACGCCGCGGCCGCTCCGCACCGACCCGGGCTCCGGTACCGCGACCCGTCGCGTCCCCGGCCGGAGCAGCGCGGCCACCGCCTCCACCGCCTCCGGCCGGCCCACCACCACCGAGGCGCGGTGCAGTTCGGCGAGCGCGCGGGGCACCAGCAGGTCGTGCGCGCCCGGTCCGAGGCCGACCAGTGCCAGCCGGCCGCGCACCGCCGCCCGGGCGATCGCGACCGTCGCCGTCGCCGACTTCCGCTTGGGGACGACGAGTTCACCGCCGGCGGCGCTGGCCAGCGCCGCCGCCTCGGCGACACTCGCGGTGCCGACCGCCGTACCGACGGCCTCGGACGGGTTGGGCACCGTGAGCCGGGCCAGCTCCTCCGCCGGGTGCTCGTCCACCGGCACGTGCAGGCAGCGCGCGGCCCAGCGCACCGCCGGGTGGTCCGCCTTGCCGGCCACCGTGGCGATCCGGGCGATCGCCTGGCGCAGGTAGCCGGTCTCCTTGAGCACGTCCATCAGCAGGCGCATGGCGTCGGTCGATCCGGTGCCGCCGCCCGCGCCGATGCCGACGACCAGGGTGCGCGGGACGACCAGGAGGTCGCCGTGGCCCGGGTCCTCCTGGTCGGTGATCCGCAGCACGGGGGCGTCCTCGGGGGCGTCCGGCCGGACGTTCGGGGGCAGGGCGGGCAGCGGGTACGGCACCTCGCTGACCAGTCGGACCGGCAGGCCCGCCGTCGCGGCCTCCGCGGCGGCACCGGCACCGGCCCGGCGGTAGCGGACGGCGTGCGGGGTCAGCACGTCGAGCGGGTCGCCGGGCCCGGGCAGCGGGCCGGTGAGCACCGGGGTGACACCGAGGGCGGCCGCGACCTCCTCGGCCAGCGCCACCGCGGAGTCGGTGTGGCTCAGTGGGATCACCCAGCGGCGCCCCGGGTCCACGCAGAGCACCTCGGTGCCGCGCGGGACCTCGATCCGGGGGTCCGTCAGCAGGCCGACGACGGCGGCGAGCGATCCGACGGCGATCACCTGGCGGTGGTTCTCGAGGGCGACGTGCATCGCCTCCGGCCCCTGGAAGCAGTTGCCGTGCGAGGCCCGATAGGCGCGGGTGCTGTCCGGCCAGAGCTCCTGCAGTTCGTCGGTCAGCGGGCGGCCCGGCCCGTAGATGGCGACCAGTCCGATCACGTACTGCACTCCTTGCCGTCCCCGGCCCAGCGCTCGCGGGCCCCCGTGATCCCACCACGGGCGGAGGAGGGGGGTCAATCAGGGCGCGTGTGACGTCTGCCGCCGTTCGCCGTTCCTTCGTGTGGGGATCGCCTCGCAGCTGTTCTTCTGTTCTTCATTTCTCTTGTGCGGTACACGACACGCCGCGATCCTACTGTTCTCGGCGCTCCCGCCCCGGAAGCCCCGACACTCGGAGGACCCCATGGCCTTCGCACGACTCCGCACCCCCGGCACCCCCACGGCCGGCCCGCGCCCCGCCCGTCGCCGCAGGCTCCGCCCGCTCACCGCGCTCGCCTCCGGCCTCGGCCTGGTCGCCGGCTCCCTCGGCCTGTGGGCCGCGGGCGGCAGCGCGGCCGCCGACACCGCCGCCGGCCTGCCCAGCCCCGACCACATCATCGTCGTGGTGATGGAGAACCACGCGTACTCCCAGGTCATCGGCAGCTCCAGCGCGCCGTACTTCAACAACACCCTGGTGGCCGGCGGCGCGACGCTGACCCAGTCCTACGCGCTCACCCACCCCAGCCAGCCCAACTACTACATGCTGTTCTCCGGCAGCGCCCAGGGCGTCACGGACGACAGCTGCGTGGACGTCGGCGCCCTCCAGCAGCCCAACCTCGGCTCCGAACTGCTGGCCGCCAACCAGACCTGGGCCAGCTACAACGAGGGCCTGCCCTCGGTCGGCGCCACCGACTGCCGGGTCGACAACTACGCCCAGAAGCACAACCCGTGGTTCGGCTTCGGCAACGTGCCCACCTCCAGCGCCTACGGCATGGACGCGTTCCCGACCGACTTCACCACCCTGCCGAAGGTCTCCTTCGTCATCCCGGACCTCTGCGACGACATGCACGACTGTTCGGTCGGCACCGGCGACACCTGGCTGCAGAACAACCTGGACGCCTACGCCCAGTGGGCCAAGGCCAACAACAGCCTGCTGGTGGTGACCTTCGACGAGGACAACCGGCTCGCCGGCAACCGCATCCCGACCCTCGTCTACGGTGCCCACGTCACCCCCGGCAGCTCCACCGCCACCCGGTACAACCACTACGACGTGCTGCACACCCTGGAGGACCTGGCCGGCGTCAACGCCCACGCCGGCAACTCCGCCAACGCCTCCGACATCACCGGCATCTGGAACTGACGCCCGTGTACGTCGCGGACTCCCGCAGCTCGAAGGCCCCCGTCGCACCGGCCACCGGCCCGGTGCGGCGGGGCGCCGCCCTGCGCTCAGTGCCGGGGGCGGTCCTCGCCCTCGGCGCCGTCAGCATGGTCACCGACATCTCCTCCGAGATGGTCAACGCCGTGCTGCCGCTCTACCTGCTCACCGGACTCGGCCTCTCCCCGCTCGGCTTCGGCCTGCTCGACGGCATCCAGAACGGCTTCAGCGCCCTGGTCCGCCTGGTCGGCGGCCACCTCGCCGACCGCCGCGACCGCGACGGGGCCGCCCGGCACAAGGCCGTCGCCGCCGTCGGCTACGGGCTGTCCGCGCTGTGCCGTCCGCTGCTGCTGTTCGTCCACACCGTGCCGCTGATCGGCGCCGTGATCGCCGCCGACCGCACCGGCAAGGGCCTGCGCACCGCACCCCGGGACGCGATGATCTCGCTGGCCACCGAGCCCGCCCACCGCGGCCGGGCGTTCGGCGTGCACCGGGCGATGGACACGGCCGGCGCCCTGCTCGGCCCGCTCACCGCCTTCCTGGTGCTGCGGCTGGCCGGCGGCCCGATGCTCGCCGACAGCGGTGAACGGCACGGCTACGACGCGGTGTTCACGGTCAGTGCCTGCGTCGCCGCGCTCGGCGTGCTGATCCTGCTGCTGTTCGTGCCGAACCGGCAGAGCGGCGAGGCGCCGTCGACCGCCGCGCCCTCGCTGCGCAGCAGCCTCACCCTGCTGCGCCTGCCCGGACTGCGCCGGCTCACCCTGTGCGCCGTCCTGCTCGGGCTCACCACCGTCAGCGACTCCTTCCTGTACCTGCTGATCCAGCGCCGGCTCGGCCTGTCCGTCAACCTGTTCCCGCTGCTGCCGCTCGGCACCGCGGCGGCCTTCCTGCTGCTCGCCGTCCCGCTCGGCGCGCTCGCCGACCGGATCGGGCGCCGCCGGCTCTTCCTGCTCGGCCACGGGGTCCTGCTGCTCGCGTACGGGCTGCTGCTCTCGCCGCTGCGCGGGCTGCCCGCGGTGCTCTGCGTGCTGCTGCTGCACGGCTCGTTCTACGCCGCCACCGACGGCGTGCTCGCCGCCGCCGCGGCCGACGCCGTCCCCGCCGGGCAACGCGGCGCCGGGCTCGCCCTGGTCGGCACCGGGCAGGCGCTGGCCCGGTTCGCCTGCTCGCTGCTGTTCGGCGCGCTGTGGAGCGCGGTGGGTGGCCCGACCGCGCTGGCCTGGTCCGCGGGCGCCCTGGCGCTGTGCGTGGCCGGGGCGGCGCTGGTGCTGCGCCGCTCGGAGCCCGTCGCCGTGGAGGAGATCCCGTGAACCTGCAGAACAACCGCAGCCGGGTGATCGTGCTGCTGCTCGCCGTCCTGGTGCTCGGCGCGGTCGGCACCGGCGCCGTCCTCTACGCGGCCGACCGCGGCTCCGAGCGCGACCGCGCCCAGGCCGGCGGACCGGCCGTCGCGCCCGGCCCGGTCTCGCTCCAAGCGCCGTCCAGTGGGCGCCAGTTGCTCTTCCGCAACATGGCCTGGGGCCCGCACCGGGACGAGCTCACCACCGTCCCCGCCGACCACCCCGACGGCCCGCGCACCGCCTCCGGCACCCAGTGCCTGCGCTTCCACGCCGCCGCCGGCACCGGCATCTGCCTCCAGGCCCAGCACGGCGCGCTCGACGACACCTACCGCGCCGTCATCCTGGACGACCACCTGCACGAGCGGCGCTCCTTCCCCGCCGCCGGCATCCCCACCCGCTCCCGGGTCTCCCCGTCCGGGCACCTCGCCGCCTGGACCGTCTTCGTCAGCGGCGACTCCTACGCGGGCACCGACTTCTCCACCCGCACCTCGATCGTCGACGTGCGGGACTGGAACCTGCGGGAGAACCTGGAGGACTTCGCCGTGGTCAAGGACGGGCACCCGTACCAGGCCCACGACGTCAACATCTGGGGCGTCAGCTTCGCCGACGACAACACCTTCTACGCCACCCTCGCCACCTCCGGGCAGACCCACCTCGTCCGCGGCGACCTCGCCGCCCGTACCCTCACCACCCTGCACGACAACGTCGAGTGCCCCTCGCTCTCCCCGGACGGTACCCGCGTCGCCTACAAGAAGCGCGTCCCCGGCCTCTCGCCCGACGCCCCCTGGCGGCTGTACGTCCTCGACCTCGCGACCGGCACCGAGACCGCCACCGCCGAGCAGCGCAACATCGACGACCAGGCGCTCTGGTCCGACACCGGGACGCTGCTGTACGCCCTGCCCGGGGACTACGGCGCCGACCTGTGGACCGTCCCGTCCGACGGCTCCGGCACCCCGAGGCTGGTCACCAAGGCCGCCGTCGCCCCCGCCTACCTGGGCTGAGGAACTCTCCGCTAACGTCCCACGTCGAGCAGAGTGCGACGTCCAGACCAGAGGTGCCGGTCGGACGTCCTGATCGGAGCGGGGGAACGAGCGAACCGTGGACGGCATCCCACCCGAGCGCGTGGTCACCGACTCCTGGCCGGCCCTGCACGGCCGGCCGGTCCTGCGGCGCACCGTCGCCGTCGGACTCGTGCTGTGCGTGTCCGCCGGCGCCGCCATGATCGTGCGCGGCGTCAACGCGCTCACCGTCGGCCGGGTCGGGAGGGAGACCGACCGGGACCGCGCCGAGCGGCTGGCCGGGCTCCACCCCTCCCAGCACCCCGGGGCCGGCCGCTACTACGTCCCGGTCGGCGCCGTCTACACCCTCACCTCGGACGGCTCGCCCGTCGCCTACCTCCACTACCGGCTCGGCGGCGGCAAGGAGCCCGGCCTCGGCGACTTCCTGCGCACCTACGACCTCCCCGCGCCCGGGCCCGCCGCGCCGCTGCCGCCGGACCTCGCGGCCGCGCTCGGCGGCGACGAGCCGGCCGAGGCGCCGGAGCTGCCGGAGGAGCCGACGGCGGTGCCGGCCTCGCCGGGGACTCCGTCCGGGTCCGCCGCGGGCCCTTCCGTCCCGGCCCCTTCCGTCCCGGCCGCTTCCGTCCCGGCCCCGGAGCCCACGGCCGCGCCGGCGGCCGTCGCGGCGGAGCCGACCCCGACCGATGCCGACCCGGACGGTGTGGACGGTGATGCGGACGGCGCCCAGGGCGGCGCCCAGGACGCCGGTGCGGACGCCGGTGCCGGTGGGGGCGTCAGGACCGGCGGCGCCGCGCACGTCCCCGCGGACACCGCCGAGGGCGGCACGCCCGACCCGGTCCCCACCCCGACCTGGACGCCCACGGCCAGCCCGTCCGCCGTCCCGACCCACGCCCCTACGGCCCGCCGGATCTACGTCGCCACCATTCCGGGCGGCCTGCCCGGCGCCGCCGACATCTACATCCGCGCCACCGGCTGAGCAGGCCGCCCGCCCGTCGGACATGCCGACGCCCCGCCGGGCACCGGCGGGGCGGGGTGGGGCGTCGGGTCGTCAGCGGGCGGCTGCCGCCCGGGTTGCGGGGGCGGGCGCCGGGGTGGGCGCCGGTACGGGGGCCGACGCCGGTGCCGGGTTGGCCCGTCGGGCCGGGGCCTGGCCGACCAGCAGGGCGCCGAGCGCCAGCAGCAGGCCGAGCACCTGCCACGGGGTGAGGGTCTGGCCGAGCACGACCAGGCCGCCGATCGTGGCCACCACCGGGTTGATCAGCCCGAGGAAGGAGACCGGTCCGGCGCCGAGCCGCTCGATGCCGCGGAACCACAGCACGTACCCGACCGCGGTGCTGAGCAGCCCGAGGTAGGCGAAGCCCGCCAGGTTGGCGGCGCTCAGGGCCGGCGGCGCGCCCTCGACCAGCGCAGCGAGCGGGACCAGGAAGACCGAGCCGGCCAGCAGCTGCCAGGCGGTGAGGTCGATCATGGTGGCGCCCTCCGGGCGGCCCCAGCGGCGGGTCAGTACGGTGCCCATGGCCATCAGGCCGATCGCGGTGACCATCGCGGCGATCCCGACGCCGTCCAGCTCGGCCCCGCTCTTGAGCACCAGCAGGGCCACCCCGGCGACCCCGACCACTCCGGCGAGCAGCGCCCGGCGCCCGGGCCGGACCCGGAGCACCCCGATCGAGAACCCGGCGACCAGCAGCGGCTGGATCGCCCCGATGGTGGCCGCGACGCCGCCGGGCAGGCGGTAGGCGCCGACGAAGGTGAGCGGGAAGAACAGCCCGATGTTGAGCATCCCGAGCACCGCCGCGCGCCCCCACCAGCGCCCCTTGGGCAGCTTGCGGCCGATCAACAGCAGCAGCAGCCCGGCGGGCAGCGCGCGCAGCGCGGCGAGCAGCAGTGGACGGCCCTCGGGCAGCAGCTGTGTGGTGACCAGGTAGGTGGTGCCCCAGGCGGCCGGGGCGAGTGCGGCGGTGGCGGCGATGGCTGCGCGCTTGCGGTCCATGGTGATCCCGATCCCCTCAACGTTGACTATCTGAACGTTGAGATATTTCTACGCCCGGGATCGGTGAACGTCAAGTATGTGAATGTTAAGATATCTGGAGCGGCAGCCCCGCGGCGCAGCAGTCCCGCAGTCCCGCAGTCCGAAGGAGATGACAGGCCATGCAGCAGCGCGACACCGTCGACGACATCGCCGAGCAGTGGGCCAGGAACCGCCCCGACCTGCCCCTGGAAGCCATGGCCCTGATCGGCCGGCTGCGCAGGCTCAACGTCCGGGTCGACAACGCCCTGCGCGACTACTTCCTCACCTGCGGCCTGGACCCCTCCGAGTTCGACGTCCTCGCCACCCTCCGCCGCTCCGGCGAGCCCTACGAGCTCAACGCCCGCGCCCTGCTCAAGTCCGCGATGGTCACCTCCGGCGCCATCACCAACCGGGTCGACAAGCTCTCCGCCAAGGGCCTGGTCGAACGCAACCCCTGCGCCACCGACCGCCGCGCCGTCCTGGTCCGCCTCACCCCCGCCGGAAAGGACCTCATCGACGCCGCCCTGCCCGGCCACATCCGGAACGAGGAGAGCCTCCTCACCGCCCTCGACGCCGACGAACGCGCCCAGCTCGACAGCCTGCTGCGCAAGCTCCTCATCGCCCACGGCGACACCGAACCGCTGATCGGCTGAGCCGCCGCCGGCGCCCCCCGGCGGATCGCGTGTCCACGACCTTCCCCGCCGCGTTGACCCTCTCGGGACGACATAGCGGAGGAGAAGGCCGATGAAGCACAAGACCCCCAGGGAGATCGCCGTCGACGACCAGCTGCGGGCGGCCGGGGCGGAAGGTGCCCAGTGGCTCGCCGCCGCCGGGTGGGGGCCGCCGGTCAAGGTGCCGCTGCAGAATGCGGCCAAGTGGCAGCGGGAGACCCGGGAGAGGATGCTCGCCTCGCAGGAGGACGAGTCCTGCACCTGGTGCGACCACCTGCTCCACGGCGGCCCCCAGCCCGTCGTCGTGCACGCCGAGCATCCGACCCACCTGATCTGCCGCGCCTGCTCGGTCGCGGTCCGCCCCCACCGCCGCTGCGCGGACTGCGGCAGGCCCGCGGGTTCGGCGTCTCCGCTCGACGGCCGTGAGGACGTCTGCATGGGCACGGTGACGATCTACACCCGCCTCCGCTGCCCCGCCTGCTACCGCCGCGACCCGCTCAACGGGACCTTCGGCGGAAGCGCATGACCCCTCAGCAGAGCCGAGCGACCAGCGCATAGCGCTCGTCCGCCACCGGGCCGCCCCACAGCTGAGCGTCCCCGCTGAGCGGCTCGACCCGCAGCTCCGCCACCAACGGGCGCACCGCCGCAGCGAGTTGCTCCGCGCCTACGCCGCCGCCCCAGGGCAGGCGCTCCGCCCCGGCGACGTACGGCTCCGGCTGCTCGCCCGCCTCGCGCCAGCGGCCCTCGACCAGCACCAGCCGCCCGCCGGGGCGCAGCAGCCGCACCCATGCGCGCAGCGCCCGCTCCGGCTCGGGCAGGGTCCAGACCAGGTGGCGCGACAGCACCACGTCGAAGCCGCCCGCCCGCACCGGTGGCGCGCCCGCGTCCCCCACCAGGAACCGCCCGGCCAGCCCGGCCGCCGCCAGCTTCGCCCGGGCCCGCGCGACCATCCGCGGCGCCAGGTCCACCGCCGTCACCCGGTGCCCGTCCGCGGCCGCCAGTTCCGCCAAGGACCCCGTCCCGCACCCGATGTCGAGCACGTCCGCCGGCCCGCCCGGCAGCCACCCCCGCACCCGCCGTCGCCACGCCGCCCGCGTCGCCGCCGCCCGCAAGCCGTGGTCCGGCTCCTCGTCGAAGGCCGCGGCGGCCGCGTCCCAGTAGTCGGCGATGGCCCGCCCGGAGTCCGTCATGCCGCCCATCCTCCCCACCCCCACCGACATCCGGCCCGGATCGGTGGCCAGGCCCCAGGCCCTAGCCGCCGATCGAGACAGGGATGCCCCGGCGGTCGCCGGACAGTGACCGGCGGATGGCGTTGACCAGTTGGACCTGGGCCCTGGAGGTCGGCTGTCGGGCCTGTTCGAACTCGTCGGGGCGTAGCGGTGCGGTCGACGGGTCGCGGGTCCGCGCCACCTGGTCGAGGAAGGTGTCGACGGCGTTGCCGAACCTGTCGATCTCGGCGGCGACTTCGGCCGGGGCGACGAGGCCGGCGTGCACCAGGGCCGCACTCCACCCGCCCCAGTCGTAGTCCCAGCCGCGCCGGTCGCCGTGGGCGCGCCTGAGCTCCATCGTGAACTTGGCGTAGTGCGCGAGCAGTTCCCGGTAGGCGGCGAGCTGCTGGTCCCGTGACCACTGGCGGTCCTGGGCGCGGCGGGTGACGAGGCCGCCGGCCACGACGCCCACGGTCGCGGAGAGTGCTCCGGCCGCTGTCGTCACCAGAGCGTCCAGCATCGCGCCTCCCGGGGTGCGTCCGTCGGTAGCGGTCCCAGGGTAGGCGTCGCGCGGTGCCGTGTCCGACGGTTTTCCGCTGCTGCTCCCGTCCTCAGGCTCCGGTGCGGAGGGCCGGGGGCTGCCAGCCGTAGATCGTGGTGGTGCGGCTGAGGAGGGTGCGGGCGGGGAGGAGGCCGGCCAGGGTGAGGGCGGTGGTGCGGAGGAGGGTGGCGGCGGGGGTGCGGAGGGCGACCAGGTCGCCGGTGCGGCGGGAGGCGGTGGCCACGGCGGTGGTGCGGGGGAGGCGCGCGGCGGTGTAGGCGGGGAGGGTGGTGACGGGGTCGGTGGCGGGGGTGAGCGGGGCGGCGAGGACGAGGGCGTCCTCGATGGCCTGGCAGGCGCCCTGGCCGAGGAAGGGGCACATGGCGTGGGCGGCGTCGCCGAGGAGGGCGACCCGGCCGTGGTGGTAGGCGGGCAGGGGGTCGGCGACTTCCCGGACGTCGTTGCGGAGCAGCCGCTCGGGTGCGGCGAGGGCGAACAGCTGGGGGACGGGGGCGCACCAGTCGCCGAAGTGCCGCTGGAGTTCGGCGTGTTCGTCGGCGGCGCGGCCGCCGGCCGGGGCGAGGGCGGCGCCGTAGACGTAGACCCGCCGGTCGGCGAGCGGGACGATCCCGGCGAGCCGGCCGGGGCCCCAGACCTCGCCGGCGGCGCCCGGTCGGGCCCCGGGGGTGACGATGGCGCGCCAGGTGGTGAAGCCGCTGTAGCGCGGGCCGGGGTGGTGGGGGAAGAGCAGGCCGCGGGTGGCGGAGTGGATGCCGTCGGCGGCGACGACCAGCGCGGCCTCCCGGTCGCCCTCCTCGGTGCGGACGACGGCGGGTCGCCGGTCGTCGCCCGGGTCGGTGACGGCGGCGGGGGAGCCGGTGCGGACGGTGCCCTCCGGCAGGGCGTCGACCAGGGCGGCGATCACCTCGGCGCGGGCGACGGCGGCGATGGTGTCGCCGAGGTGGGCCTCGACGGCGGCGCTGCTGGTGCGGACGAGCCAGCGGCCGGAGGGGTGGCGGATGCCGACGGCGGGGTGGGCGGTGGCGCGGGCGCGCAGTCGGGAGCCGACGCCGAGCCGGTCGAGGGTGCGCAGGGCGTTGGGGGCGAGGGCGAGTCCGGCGCCGACGGGCTCCAGGGTGGCGGCGCGTTCGTGGACGGTGACGTGGATGCCCTGCCGGTGGAGGGCGAGGGCGGCGGTGAGGCCGCCGATCCCGCCGCCGATGACGATCGCCTGGTGCTGGCCCATGAGGGGGTTCCTGTTCTCCCACGATCCTGGCCACTACAGCTGTAGTGGCCATTGCTCCAGCACCGTACTACACGTGTAGTGGGCCGTAAACTACGGCTGTAGTGAGCTGGGTGGTCCCGAGGAAAGGCCCTGATCGAACCCATGACGTCCCCGAACCCGACGCCCCCGCGCCCGACCCTGATCGCCGACGCCGCCATCGACCTGATCGCCGAGGCCGGCCTGCGCGGACTCACCCACCGCGCCGTGGACGACGCCGCCGGCCTGCCCGCCGGCTCGACCTCCAACCTCGCCCGGACCAGGGCCGCCCTGCTGGAACTCGTGCTCACCCGGATCGTCGAGCGGGAGACCGCCGACTACCCGGTCTTCGCCGGCGACCCGCAGCCCCGAGCGGCCGCACCGGCCCGCGCGCTGCTGGTCGAGGTCGGCGCCGAGGTGCTCTTCCAGGCGCTCACCCGTGGCCGCCGGCTCACCCTGGCCCGCCTGGAGCTCGCCCTGGAGGCCACCCGCAGGCCCGAACTGCGCGCCGTCTACGACTGCCTGGGTGCCCGCTTCGCCCGGCTCGGCGCCGGCCTGCTCGCCGCCGCCGGCTCCACCGACCCCGAGGGCGACGCCCGCCGGCTGGTCCGCTGGTGCGACGGCGTGCTGTTCAACGCGACGGCGGGCAGCGGGCACTGGCACGTACCGATGCCGGAGGAACTGCGCGCGGAGATCGACCGCTACCTCACCGCCCTGCTGGACCGGTAGGGCCCGGGCCGCATCGGCCCTATACTCCGTGTGCTCGATCAGCCAGGGGGAAGCATGCTGAGCACGCTGGACGTCGTCGTACTGCTCATGATCGGTGCGGCGCTGCTGCTGCGGTTGGCGACGCTGCCGGTGTTGGTGCGCGCTCAAACAGCCGCGCGCCGAAGGGCGTTGGCGGCCACCGGCGCGGACGCGGGCGCGGGTGCGCCGGGCGGGGTCGGCGCGACCGTCGGCGAGTCGGTGCTGGGTCTGGTGGGCATCGCCGGGGTGACGGTGTTCCTGTCCGCCAACGTCGCGGGCAGCATGGTCTTCAAGGGGCTGGGGCAGCCGTTCGACCCCGCCAACGCGAGGTACCTCGCCTATCCGACGCACACGGACCGCAACCTGATGCAGACCGTGTACATCGCCGTCTTCGTCGTCTGCCTGCTGCTCGGCCTGCTGCTCTGCTACCTGACCCAGCGCAGGCTGCTGACCGCCGACCTGCCCCCGCAGGCCTGGTCGGCGGGCGCGACCCAGGCCCGGGTCGTCGGCCTGCTGGTCCTCCGGGCGGTGCTCGCGGTGTTCGTGCTGCCGGCCGCCCTGGTCGTCCCGGCGCTGGTGTTCCAGGTCGTCGCCTTCTTCGTGAGCCGCAGGCCCAGACCGGTCGGGGCGGAGCAGGGGAGCGCTCCGGAGGCCGGGGCCGCCCAGGCGTTCCAGGCGTACCTGGACGCGCAGAACCCGTATGCGCCCACCGCCCAGCCGCCGCAGGGCCCGTACGTCCCCCCGCAGTTCACCCCGCCGGCCCCGACCGCCCCGCCGACGCCGCCCGCCCCGCCGGTGGTGTCGAGCCCGCCGGTCGGCAGCCCGCTCAGCCCGCACGAGCCCCGCACGATCGGCGGCTACCAGCTGCTCGGCCGGATCGGCGCCGGCGGCATGGGCACGGTCTACCTCGCCCAGCGCCAGGGCTCCGCCACCCAGGTCGCCCTCAAGACCATCAACCTCGAACTCCTCGACGACGACGACCTGTTGCGCCGCTTCCAGCGCGAGGCCGAGGTGCTGGCCATGGTCCCCGGCGCCTACACCGCCCGGGTGCTCGACACCGGCGTGGACTCCGGACGCCCCTACCTGGCCATGGAGTTGCTGGACGGCCGCCCGCTCGACGCCCACCTGCGCGAGCAGGGCCCGATCCGCTCCGCCGAGGCGCTGCGCGCCCTGGCCCTGGCGCTGGCGGTGGCGCTGTCCGGGGTGCACCGGCTCGGGCTGGTGCACCGGGACCTCAAGCCCGCCAACATCATGCTGACCACGGCCGGCCCGCGCCTGCTGGACTTCGGCATCGCGGCGATCGTGGACGGCACCCGGCTGACCGCCACCGGCGGCGGGCCGGGCACCCTGACCTACATGGCGCCGGAGCAGTTCGGCGACGAGCGGGTCGGCCCGGCGGCCGACGTGTGGGCCTGGGCCTGCTGCGTGGTCTGCGCGGCGTACGGTGTCAGCCCGTTCGCGGCGACCAACACGGGTGCGGTGATCCGCCGGATCGTGGAGAGCGGGCCCGAGCCCGCCGCGCTGGCGGCGGTCCAGGCCCTCGACCCGGCGCTCGCGGCCGTCGTCACCCGCGCCCTGGCCATCGACCCGGCCGCCCGCCCGGCCGACGGTACGGGCCTGCTGGCGGCGCTCGCGGCGGCCCAGTCGACGGCGCCGGACCCGGCGGCCGTCCACGAGCAGATCACCCGCGGCTGGCAGACCCTGGCGCTCTGATCCGACGCTACCCCGCGACCCCCACCGTCACCTCGGCCTCGTGGCGCACCGGGAAGTTCACCGAGTTGGCGATGAAGCAGCCCCGGTTCGCCGCCGCGTGCAGGGCGAGCGCCGGCTCCACCATCCCCGGCTCGGCGACCTGCACCCGCGGGTGCAGCACCGCCGAGGTGAAGCGCCCGCCCTCCGGGGTCACGGCCATGGTGCCCACCGGTCGGTCGACGTACGAGGTCACCACGACCCCGTTCACGGCGCACTGGTGCAGGTACGACAGCAGGTGGCACTGGGAGAGCGCGACCAGCAGCAACTGCTCCGGGTTCCAGCGGGCCGGGTCGCCGCGGAAGGCGGGGTCGGCGGAGCCGGGGATGCCCGGCAGGCCCTCGGCCGTCACCTCGACGTCGCGGGCGTAGGCGCGGTAGTCGCTGGTGCCGGTGCCCCGGTTGCCGGTCCAGTTGATCTCGGCGGTGTACTCGTACTGCCTGGCCATGGGCGTGCCTCCGTGGGAAGGGGGTGCTGCCGGACAGTCAACCGCAGGAGGCCGCCCGCGCGGGGCTCATCGCGTCGCCGCCATGCGGGCGAGGATCGCGTCGGCGCAGTCCTCCGCCGAAGCCCGCGAGGTGTCCACGACCAGGTCGTACCCGACGCCCTCGTGCACCGCCTCCGCCTGCGCGGCAGCCATCCCGGCGACCCGGTCGCCGCGCGCGGCCTCCCGGGCCGCGGCCACCGCCGGGTCGCAGCGCACGCCTACCCAGAGCACGTCCAGACCGTCCAGCGCCGCGCGCCACCGCTGCTGGGAGGCGGCCCCGCCGAGGAACACCTCGTCCACCAGGACCGGGGCGCCGGCCCGGGCCATCGCCGCCACGCCGAGCGTCCAGGCGGCGTCCAGCCGGGCGAAGGCCGGCCCGACCTCCACCGTGCCGTCCCCGCCCGTCAGGCCGCCGATGCCCTCCTCGCCGCCGAGCAGCCACGGCGGCAGCGCGTCCACCATGGTGTCCGCGCCGAGGTGCAGCCACGGCTCCGTCAGCAGCTCCTGCAAGCGCCGGGCGATGCTCGACTTCCCGGAGCTGGAACCGCCGTTGAGAACGATCACATCCATCCGGGCATCCTAAGGAGGACAGCCCTCAGGACGCCCCCGCATCGAACGCCGCCGCGGCCCCCGCGAACGACTCCGCCAACCCGGGGGCCCCGGCCCAGTGCAGGTGCAGGTACGAGGCGTGCACGTTCCCGGCGGCGAAGCCCTCGGTGCGCGGCCCGGTCGGCAGGCGCCAGCCCCAGGCGGGGTGTTCGCCCGCGCCCGGTTCGCAGACCGTCCGGTGGAACTCGTGCCCGCGCAGCCGGGTGCCGGCCGGGGCGAGCGGGGAGTCGTGCAGGGCGACGGCCTCCCGGTAGCCGAGGGTGAGCCGTTCGGTCATCCGGGCGTCGGTGTCCAACACCCCGCACATCGGCAGGCCGTCCAACTCCCGCCCCAGATAGAGCAGTCCGGCGCACTCGGCGGCGACCGGGCCACCCGCCGCCGCGAACTCCGAGATGGCCCGCCGCAGTTCGGCGTTCCCGCTCAACTCCCGTACGTACAACTCCGGGAAACCGCCGCCGATGACCAGACCGGTGGTGCCCTCCGGCAGCGCCGAGGCGTGCAGCGGGTCGAACGGGACGACCTCCGCGCCCGCCGCGCCGAGCAGTTCGGCGTTCTCGGCGTACGAGAACGAGAAGGCCGCACCGCCGGCCACCGCGATCCGCGGCCGCCCGCCGACCGGCGTCACCTCCACCGAAGCGTCCCACGGCTCGGCGTCCAACTCCGGAGCCGTACGCGCGAGTTCCAGCACCGCGTCCAGATCCACCGAAGCCGCGACCAGCTCGCCCATGTCGGCGACGGCCTTCAGCGCCTCCGCCGACCGCTCCACCGCCGGGATCAGCCCGAGGTGCCGGGACGGCGTGGCCACGGCCGCCGAGCGGCGCAGCGCGCCCAGTACGGGCACGCCGGAGCCCTCCTCCAGCGCCTCGCGCAGCAGCTGCTCGTGCCGGTCGGAGGCGACCCGGTTGAGGATCACCCCGGCCAGGCGCACCTGCGGGTCCCAGGAGGCGAAGCCGTGCACCAGCGCCGCCACCGAGCGGGACTGCGAGGAGCCGTCCACCACCAGTACCACGGGGGCCCGCAGCAGCTTGGCGACGTGCGCGGTGGACGCCAACTCCCCGCGCCCGGAGGCTCCGTCGAACAGGCCCATGACGCCCTCGACCACCGCGACGTCCGCCCCGGCCGCGCCGTGCAGGAACAGCGGCGCGATCCGTTCCGGCCCGCACATGAAGGCGTCCAGGTTGCGGCCCGGGCGCCCGGCGGCGAGCGCGTGGTAGCCCGGGTCGATGTAGTCGGGGCCGACCTTGTGCGGTGACACCGCCAACCCGCGCGCGGCGAGCGCCGCGATCAGGCCGGTGGCGACGGTGGTCTTGCCGGCGCCCGAGGAGGGCGCGGCGACGACGAGGCGGGGGACGTTGCTCAAGAGGTCACCACTCGATACCGCGCTGGCCCTTGCGGCCGGCGTCCATGGGGTGCTTGACCTTGGTCATCTCGGTGACCAGGTCGGCGACTCCGGTCAGCGCCTCGGGCGCGTACCGGCCGGTGATGACGACGTGCTGGCTGCCCGGACGCTCCTTGAGCACCGAGACGACCTCCTCCGGGTCGATCCACCCCCAGTGCATCGGGTAGGTGAACTCGTCCAGCACGTAGAAGCGGTAGGTCTCGGCGGCGAGGTCGCGCTTGACCTGCTCCCAGCCCTCCTTGGCGGCCTCCTCGCTGGTCATCTCCTGCTCGGCGGAGCGCTGGATCCAGGACCAGCCGGAGCCCATCTTGTGCCAGTCGACGGTGCCGCCCTCGCCGGAGGCGCCGAGCACGCGCAGCGCGTTCTCCTCGCCGACCTTCCACTTGGCGGACTTCACGAACTGGAACACCCCGACCGACCAGCCCTGGTTCCAGGCCCGCAGCGCCATGCCGAAGGCGGCCGTGGACTTGCCCTTCCCGGGGCCGGTGTGCACGGCGGTGATCGGCTGGGTACGGCGCTGACGGGTCGTCAGACCGTCGTCGGGAACGCTCTCGGGGACACCCTTGGGCATGTCGGCTCAGGCCGCCTTTCGGATCGAAGTGGTCGAACGGTTCGCGCGGACGAGCGAGGCCACGCCCTCCGCGCGCAGCTCGTCCAGGCTGACGGCGCTGCCGCCGAGCAGCCCGGCCAGGGTGCGGGCCAGGCCCAGTCGGACCGGCCCGGACTCGCAGTCCAGGACCACGCTCGCGGTGCCCTGGGCGGCGAACAGCGCAGCCGCCCGCTGGGAGCGGGCGAGCGCGTCCCGCCCGCCGGTGGCCCGGCCGTCGGTCACCACGACCAGCAGCGGGCGCCGGTTCGGGTCGCGCAGCCGCTCGACCCGCAGCACCTCGTGGGCGCGCAGCAGGCCGGCCGCCAGCGGGGTGCGCCCGCCGGTGGGCAGCGTCTCCAGCCGGGCGGCGCCGACCTCCACCGAGGAGGTGGGCGGCAGTGCCAGCTCGGCGTCCGCGCCGCGGAAGGTGATCATGCCGATCTTGTCCCGGCGCTGGTAGGCGTCCATCAGCAGCGACAGCACCGCGCCCTTGACGGCGGCCATCCGCTGCCTGGCGGCCATCGAGCCGGAGGCGTCCACCACGAACAGCACCAGGTTGGACTCCCGTCCTTGGCGCACCTGTTCGCGGAAGTCGTCCTTGTGCAGCACCAGCGCCCGGCCGGCCCGCCCGCGCGCCACCTGGTGCGGAGCAGCGGCCTGGAGCGTCGCGGTCAGGTGCAGCCGGCTCAGCGTGCCCTGCGGGCGGCGGGCCCGGATGGTGTGCCCGCCGGTGGTCTCCGCGGGGGAGCGGCGGCCTTGGGCGCCATGGCCGGTGCCCTGCACGGTGAACAGCCGCGTCCGGTACGGGTCACCGGCCGCGACCGGCGTCGACTCCCGCGCGGGGGAGGGGTGTTGGGCGGGCACGGGCTGCGGCCCGGGCGCCTCGGCGTCCTCGGGGGCGGAAGCCTCCGGGGCGCCACCGTCGGCCGGCTCGGGCGCGCCCCCGCCGTCGGGACCGCCGTCACCCGGGCCACCGTCGCCACCGCCGTCCGGGCCGCCCCCGTCATCCTCCGGCCCGTCGCCCTCCGGCTCCGGCTCGTCCGGCTGGGCGTGCTCCTCCAGCGTGCGGTCCAGCTGCTCCTCGTCCAACCCCGGGGCATCAAAGGGGTTGCGGCGGCGCCGGTGCGGCAGCGCCAGCTGGGCGGCCTTGCGGACGTCCTCCTCCAGCACCTCGGTCCGCCCGGCCCAGGCGGCCAGCGCGACCGCGGTGCGGGCCATCACGATGTCCGCGCGCAGCCCGTCCACCTCGAACGCGGCGCACACGGCCGTGATCTGACGCAACGCCACATCCGTCAGCTCGACCTTCGGCAGCAAGTCCCTCGCCACGGTGATGTGTTCGGCGAGCGCCCGCTCCTCCGCCGCGAACCGCTCCGCGAAGCCGGCCGGATCGGCGTCGTAGGCGAGCCGGCGCCGGACCACCTCGGCGCGCTCCGCCGGATCCCGGGTGGCGGCGATCTCGACGGTCAGGCCGAAACGGTCGAGCAGCTGCGGCCGCAGCTCGCCCTCCTCCGGGTTCATGGTGCCGACCAGCAGGAACCGCGCCGCGTGCCGCACCGACACGCCCTCGCGCTCGACGTACGAGCGGCCCATCGCGGCGGCGTCCAGCAGCAGGTCCACCACGTGGTCCTGGAGCAGGTTCACCTCGTCGATGTACAGCACACCGCGGTGCGCCTTGGCGAGCAGCCCGGGCTCGTACGCCTTGACGCCCTCGGCCAGCGCGCGCTCCAGGTCGAGCGAGCCGACGATCCGGTCCTCGGCCACACCGACCGGCAACTCGACCAGCTGGGAGGGCCGTTCGCGACTCTCAAGGTCGGCGTGCGGCCCGTCCGGGCACTGCGGGTCCGGCGCGGCCGGGTCGCAGGCGAACCGGCAGTCCGCCACCACGGCGATGGCGGGCAGCAGTCCGGCCAGTGCGCGCACCATGGTCGACTTGGCGGTGCCCTTCTCGCCGCGCACCAGCACGCCGCCCACGGCCGGGGAGACCGCGTTCAGCAGCAGCCCGAGCCGCAGGTCGGCCATGCCGACGATTGCGGTGAAGGGATAGCGGACCTCACTCATGCGTCACTCCCAGGTGCCCCGGGCGGGAGGAACGGCAGCGCTCCGGCCGCCGGCACCCCGCCCTCGATCAGCTTCCACAGCGCGTCGGTGTCCGCGTGTTCCTCGATCAGGTCGCCCAGCCGGTCCAGCCGGGCCTCGCGCGCCGCCGCGAACGAGGTGCCCGGCGCCGGCACGAACGCCCGGCCCGCCAAGTCGGCGACCTCGCGCAGGAGTTCGCGGCGGAAGCCGTCGTTCTCCAACGCGCCGTGCCAGGTGGTGCCCCAGACCGAGCCGACCCGACAGCCGTCCAGGAACGGAACGCCCCCGTCCACGGCCACCACCCCGTGGTGGATCTCGTACCCCTCGACCCGCTGCCCGTACGCCTCGCCGACCGGCCGCGCCAGCACCTTCTCGACGCCGAACCGCACATCCGTCGGCAGCAGCCCCAGCCCGGCGACGACACCCGCCTTCGACTCCACCTCGTCCTCGATCGAGCGCGCCAGCATCTGGTAGCCGCCGCACACCCCGAGGACCGGCAGCCCGGCCGCCGCCCGCGCCTTCAGCGCCGGCTCCAGGCCGCGCTCGCGCAGCCAGGCGAGGTCCGCCACGGTCGCCCGGGTGCCGGGCAGCACCACCAGGTCGGCGTCGGCCAGCTCCTCCGGCCGGGTCGCCCAGCGCACCAGCACGCCCGGCTCCTGGGCCAGCGCGTCCAGGTCGGTGAAGTTCGACAGCCGGGGGAAGCGCACCACGGCGACCCGCAGCACGTCCGCCCCCAGCGGACCGGGCCCGTCCACCCGGTCCACCACGGTGGACAGGTCCAGCGAGTCCTCGGCGTCCAGCCACAGGCCCGGCAGCATCGGCAGCGTGCCCAGCACCGGCCGGCCGGTCAGCTCGCGCAGCATCTCCAGCCCGGGCGCCAGCAGCCGGGCATCGCCGCGGAACTTGTTGACGAACCAGCCGGCCACGTGCCGCTGGTCCTCCGCCGACAGCAGCGCCAGCGTCCCGTACATCGCGGCGAACACCCCGCCGCGGTCGATGTCCCCGACCACCACCACGGGCAGCGCGGCGGCCGTGGCCAGGCCCATGTTGGCGATGTCCCGGTCACGCAGGTTGATCTCGGCGGGCGAGCCGGCCCCCTCGCACACCACCACGTCGTAACGGGCGCGCAGATCCGCCAGGCACTCCAGGGAACGCTCCAGCAGGACGGGCTTGCGCTCCCGGTAGTCCAGCGCACCCACCTCGGCCACCGGCCTGCCGAGCAGCACCACCTGGCTGCGGCCGTCCGCGCCCGGCTTCAACAGCACCGGGTTCATCGCCGCCTCCGGCTCCACCCGGGCGGCCTGCGCCTGCATCGCCTGGGCGCGGCCGATCTCGGCGCCGTCGGCCGTGACGAAGGAGTTCAGCGACATGTTCTGCGCCTTGAACGGCGCCACCCGCACGCCCTGGCGGGCCAGCCAACGGCAGATCCCGGCCGTCACCACGCTCTTGCCCGCGTCCGAGGTCGTCCCCGCGACCAGCAGTGCGTTGGCCGTACTCATGCGCCCACCTCGCTTCGCTCGGCAGGCGCTTCGCCCAACGCGCCCCTCCCCATGGTTCGCTCGCTGCGCTCGCTCACGCGCCCACCTCGCTTCGCTCGCTCACGCGTTCCCCTTCTTCCCCATCAGCATCCGCAGCAGGACGTGCCCCGCGACCGTCGTACCCAAGGCCAGCGCGCCCACCCGCCGGGACAGCGTGCAGGCCCGCTCGATGTCGTCCACCGTCACCGGCCGCAACTCCGCACCCAGGACGGGCCGGTGCTCGACCCGCTCCCCGTACTGCAACGTCCCACCCAACCGGACGCCGACCGCCCCGGCGAAGGCCGACTCGGCCTGGCCCGCGTTCGGGCTCGGGTGCGCGGAGCCGTCCCGGCGCCAGACCCGCCAGGCGGTCCCGGGCTCGGGCGCGGCGGCCACCGTCAGCAGGGCCGTCAGCCGGGCGCCCGGCCAGCCCGCGACGTCGTCCAGCCGGGCCGAGGCCCAGCCGAACCGGGTGTACCGGGGCGAGCGGTGGCCCACCATGGCGTCCAGGGTGTTCACCGCGCGGAACGCCAGCAGCCCCGGCGTGCCGGCCAGGGCACCCCAGGCCAGTGCGTTCACCACGGCATCCGCCGTGTTCTCCGCCACCGACTCGACCACCGCCCGGGCGATCTGCTGCCCGTCCAGCGCGCTCGGATCCCGCCCGCACAGGTGCGGCAGCCGCTCCCGGGCGGCCGCCAGGTCACCTGCGGCGAGCGAGCGGCCGATGGTGCGCGCCTCCCTGGTCAGCGAGGTGCCGCCGAGCACCGTCCAGGTCGCCGCTGCGGCCAGCGCGGCCCGGCCCACCGGACGGCGCCCGACCGTGCGGTCCAGGGCCAGCGCGCCGGCGGCGACCGCACCCACACACAGCGCGGTGTACCCGGCGCCGGCCGCCCGGCCGTCGCGCCACAGCCGCCGCTCCAGCCGGCCCGCGGCACTGCCGAACAGGGCGACGGGGTGGCCGCGGCGCGGATCGGCGAAACGGGCGTCGGCGGCGTAGCCCGCGACGGCGCCCACCGCGAAGGCGGCGGCCCGGGTCAGCGGGCGCACAACAACGAAAAGCTGGGAATCCAACCGGGCGGGGCAGCCTGCATCGCGTGGGTGTCCTCACTCAGGGTCCGCGCCCTGGATCGACGTACCGGTGGCGAGAGTCTCCTGGCTTCCGGGTCGGACGCACCCCCGGGCCTTCCAGCGGCTCCTGACGGCCCGCCGTGGCATGTCCGAACGTGCTCCCCGGTGACAGTGGCGGGACCGCGCCGGACTCGCACCGGCTTCCTCTCCATGCCTCCGTTTGGCCCCAGGATCCCATCACGCGTCCGAACCGGGAGTCAACCGAGGTCACGGAGGGGTTGGTCACACGACGAACCCGCCCCCGCCCTGTGCGATCGCCCAGCGCCACGAAGGGCCCGGCACCCCCGCTTCGTGCGTTCGACGGCTGGGGCCGCGCCGCCGGCCGCGCCTACGGTTCGGCCATGCGCCGCAGAAAGCCACCCGTCGTCGCCCCCACCCCGGTGCCGTTCTCGCCGGAGGCCGCCCGCGCCCACCGGGCCGGCCTCGGGTTGACCCCCGAACAGGTCGCCGAGGGCATGGCCGCACACGGCGTCCGGCTGCTGCCCGGTCACGTCCTGGCCTGGGAGGACGGCGTGCTGCGCCCCGGCGAAGCCGAGTTCATCGCCCTGGCCCGCGCCCTCTGGTGCCCGGCCGCCTCCCTGATGCCAGGCCACCCCGTCAGCCTGCGCGACCACCGCCTCGCCCGGGAGCTCCCCCCGGAGACCGTCGCCGAACGGGTCGGCATCCCCCTGCCCACCTACCGCCAGGCCGAACTCACCGGCCGCTGGGACGGCGACCCGGACCAGACCCACGCCCTCGCCCAAGTCCTGGGCCTACGCCTCACCGAACTGGTCGAGGCCACCGGCCGCCGCGAGGCCCTGGACCGTCTCCTCCGCCAATGCGTGACCGGCCGCTGGCAACCCCACCTCCGCCCGATCGCCCACCTGGTACCCGTCCCCGAACCCGACCTCGCCGCCGTCCTCCCCCTCCTCCACCAGGAACACCACATCCCCTCCCACTGGGGCACCACCACCCAACCCACCACCCCCACCCCACCCCTCACCCCCCGCTTCTGGCAGCTCCTCAGCACCCACCACTCCGCCATCCCCATCTGACCGGCCCCCACCCAAGGCAACAGGGCACGCGGGCCCCACCCCCGCGCGCCCACAACGCCCCACCCCACCCACCCGCCCCACCCACCCGCACCAACCCACCCACCCCAACCACCCCCCTCCCCCTCCCTCGCCCCAGGCGAGAGGGACGCGCTGCGGGAGGGGGCGGTGGAGGGGGTGGGTGCGGAGAGGGGCGTGACGGGTGATTTTCCGACCGCCAACGGTCTCAGCCCCCTCGATGAGGGTCGGCGGTCGGAAAATCATCCAGCCCCCGGAGCGCCCACCCCCGGAACCGCCCCCGGCGTCACCCACCCTCCCGAGAGCCCCCCACACCCAAGCCCCCCGCGCAGCGGTCCCCCGGACAGCCCCCGCCCAGTGGCCCCCTCGCCACCCCCCTTGTGGACTGGTGCTCGAACACCATCCGGGTCCATGAACAGCATGAACAGAGCGGGGATCGAAATGCGTTGGGGAACCGCAGCCGTCGTGGCGGCCGCCGCCGCCGGGGCCGTCGTCCTGGTGGTGGGCCGTCGGGCCTCCGAGCGAATGGTCCGTCCGGGGATGGGGCCGGGGGGTGTCGGGCCGGAGTCCGGGCCGGTGCTGGTGCAGAGCCTCGCGGCCGGCCGGGTGACGTTCAGCCGCCGTCCGGACAGCCTGCGGCCCGGCCGTTGGGCGGTCGAGTGGGACGACAACGGGCATGCGGTGGTGGAGGAGGTCCTGCACAGCGACGAGCAGGGCGTCACCCGCCGGCTGGTCCGGGCGGACCGGGGCACCCTGACACCCGGTACGGAGGTCCGCTTCACCCCGCGGGTGTACCTGGGCGACCCGACTTCCGCGCTCGGCCTGGCCTTCACCGACACCACCGCCGAGGGTGAACTCGGCGCGCTCCCGGTCTGGCTGCTCGGCGGCAAGCGCGGGACCTGGGTGGTCCTGGTGCACGGCCCGGAGTCCGACCGCCGACAGGTTCTCCCGGTGCTGCCCGTCCTGCACCGCCTGGGCCTGCCCGCGCTGGCGGTCACCTACCGCGGCGACGAGGGCGCCCCGGCTTCCCCGGACGGCTACAGCCACTTCGGCGAGACCGAGTGGCGGGACGTCGAGTCGGCGATGCGGCTGGCGCTCGACCACGGCGCGGGCCGGGTGATCCTGTACGGCTGGTCGGTGGGCGCGACGACGGTGCTGCAGACGGCGGCCCGGTCGGCCTGGGCCCATGCGATCAGCGGGATCGTGCTCGACTCGCCGGTCCTCGACCTGCCCGCCTCGGCCCGCCGGGACGCCGCCCGGGCCGGCTTCACCGGGGTCTCCGCCGAGCTCGGAGCGCTGGCCGCGGAGGGCCGTACGGGCGTCGACCTGGCGGACTCCTCCCGGCTCGCGGAGGGCGCGGACCTGAGGGTCCCCACCCTCGTGCTGCACAGTCCGGACGACCGGATCGCGCCGATCGACGCGGTGGAGCGCTTGGCCGCGGCCCGCCACGACGTGGTGAACCTCCAGCGCTTCCCGGGCGCCGAGCACGCGGCGCTCTGGAACTCGGCCCCGGACCACTACACCGAACTCCTCCGCCGCTGGCTGACGCCTCTCCTCTGACCCCAGCGCCCCCGGATCCAAACCCTGCGCCCCCGGATCCAAACCCTGCGCCCCCGGACCCGACAACCCTGAATCCATGGGCTAACGGGACACAATTTGCTCCCCATACAAGCCCTCGGCAGAGCCCCCCACCGCACCAGAAGTCGACCCCGCCGACTTCCCGTGCAACCCCGTCCGCCCACAGGCACATGCCAGCCGGCCGGATTCCACCCCTCCGCTTCCGCCACCCCCACCCCCCGCCGCCCCGCGAAAACCCCACCCCCACACGCAGCGTGACCGCCCGAACGAGCAGCGCGACGCGCCGAACCCGCCCTGGCATGACCCCGCCACGCGTTTCCGGCCAGGCGGTTTGCCGCTGTTGCCCGATCTTGCGGAGGTGCTCTCCCCGGTCGAGCGGTCGTACGGACAACCGGATGTGACAGAAGGCCCGTACAAGGGGAAGACTGCTCGACGTGACGTCTCGGAACCCGCGCGACCGTGATGCCCCGCTCCCGCCGACGATCGGAACCGGTGCGACGGTGACCCGTCTCCCCGGTACGGCCAACCGGCCCTCCGGTGGCAGGCCGGGCGGGGCCGGTGTACCCCGCCGCCGGGGGCCCGCTCCGGCGCCCGGCCGGGGCCGGGTTCCGGTGCCGGAGGGCTTCCCCGCGCCGGCCGAACTCGCCCCGCTGGCCCGTCGGATGCTGGTGGACGCCGTCCGGATCGCCCGTTGGGCCGGGGAGCTGGCGGAGGTCGACAAGCGCGGCGAGCTGCTCCCGGAGGACGCCCGGGCAGCCGGTCGCGCGCTGGCCATGACGGTCGGCGCGGCGGCCAAGGCCTGGGGCCAGGCGCTGCTGGTGGGCCTGGTGGAGGCCCGGGACGGCGGAGCCGGCCCCGGCTGGCGCCTGCACGCCTGGGAGCACGACGACGAGGCCGTGGTGCGCGGCTGGTCCGGGCTGTTCGACGCCTGGACGCTGCTCGCCCCGGTGCCGCCCGCCGCGCTGCGCGGGGTGTTCGCCGTCCTGGCCGGTCAGGCCGTGGACCAGGCCCCGCAGTTGCTCTCCTTCCTGCACCTGGTGGACGGCCCGGTCGCCGACAGCGAGCTCCTGGAGCTGCTGCGCCGCGGCCTGGACGAGCGCCGGGTCGGCGGCAGCGGGGGCGCGGGCCTGTCGCCCGTGCCGCACGCCGCCTCCGCCGTGTCGGCGGTCCGCGGCACCTGCCGGGCGCCGCAGATCGACACCCCGCCCGCGCCCTCCGACGTGGCCGCCGTCCTGGACTGGATGCTGGACGGCCTGACGGCGGTCGGCGCCGTGGTGCGCCGGAACGACGCCGCCGAGCTCTCCCCGCTGGGCCACTGGGCGGTCCGGGCGAAGCTGGAGGAGATCTGCACCGTCGCCCAGACGGCGGCCGGGCACATCGAGCAGAGCGCCTTCGAGCTGTTGAACGCCTGCGCGGACTACTCGCCGGGCCCGGCCCGGGCGGAGTTCCGCGCCTGGGTGGCGGCCCGCCCGGCGGACCGCGCGGTGGCCGAGCTGCTGGACGCGGCCCGGGGCGACGACGCGCTGGTGCGCGGCCTGGCCTTCGAGGCGCTGCGGGTGGCCGGCGGACCGGCCGAGCAGGCGGTGCGGGCGGCGGTGGACGCCCCGGTGCTGCGCCCCTACGCGCTGCTGTGGCTGGCCGAGCGCGCCGACGAGGGTGTGTCCCCGGCGGACGTGCTGGGCGCCGAGGACGCGGCCTGGCTGTGGGTGGACACGGCGGCGGCGGTGCTGGACCACGGCGAGACGGAGCTGCTGGTGGGGCACGTCGAGGGCGCCGCGGCGGGCGATCCGGTACGGCTGTTCGCCCGGGCCCGGCAGTCCGGGCACCCGCGGGCGGCCTCGGTGCTGACGGCGGTCTCGGGGGTGCACCCGGATCCGGGCGTGGCCCGGGCGGCCCGCCGCTCGGCCTTCAGCGTCCACACCGGCGGCGCCTAGCCCGCACACCTGCACGAGCATGGCAGAGGGGCCCGGAACCTGATGGTTCCGGGCCCCTCTGCCGTGTACAGCGTGACTCAGCCGAGCCGCGACTCCGCCCGTCGGGCGCGGACGTCGCCGACCTTCTGCCCGACCTTGCGCCGGATCACCAGCAGCGGCGCCATCGCGGCGAGCGTGATCTGGGCGAAGGCCCCGATGTGCATCAGGGTGTCGCCACCGGGCAGCCCGGTCGCCCAGGCGGCCAGGCAGCCGATCGCCACGACGACCCAGCAGAGCGTGGCGGTGGCCAGCAGCCCCTGGGGCTTCGGGTACTCGATCCGGCTGACCATCAGGTACGCGGCGCCGAAGATGGCGAGCAGACCGGGCAGGAACGGCGGGTCGAGCAGCACGATGGCGATGACCGTCATCGCGCCCATCGGGCAGGGCATGCCCTGGAACACCCCGGGCCGCATCTTGACGGCCGAGAAGCGGGCCAGCCGCAGGACCACCGCGAGCAGCACGGTCAGCGCGATCAGCGCCGAGAGCTTGGTGTTGGAGCCCTGGGAGACCATGCCCCAGACCGCGACGAAGTAGGCCGGCGCGATGCCGAAGCTGATCAGGTCGGCCAGGTTGTCGAGTTCCGCTCCGAGGGCGGAGGAGCGGAGCTTCCGCGCCACCAGGCCGTCGAAGAGGTCGCACATCGAGCCGATCAGCAGCAGCGTCACCGCGGTGGCGGCGCTGTGCCGGTCCGGAGCGGCGTCCGGGTTGGTGATGTGCGGGACCAGGACCCCGGTGGTGATCGAGTAGATCGCCAGGAAGCCGCAGACGGCGTTCCCCAGGGTCAGGAAGTCGGCGGTGGACAGGTGCTGCGGGGAGCGCGGGGCGCGCAGTTCGCGGTCGCGCGCCCAGCGGCGACGGCGCAGGGCCGTCTCCTCGTCGTCCAGGCCGACGATTGTTTCAGGATCAGTCACGGTCAAGGCGCGTCACCCCGGCTGTGGTCTTCTGGCCGACCTCGACGCCGACCTCGACGCCGGCCGGCAGGTAGGTGTCGACCCGGGAGCCGAACCGGATCAGGCCGATCCGGTCGCCCTGCTCGACCTTGGTTCCGGCGGCCACGTACGGCACGATGCGACGGGCCACGGCCCCCGCGATCTGCACCATCTCGATGTCGCCGAGCTCGGTCTCGAAGTGCCAGACGACCCGCTCGTTCTGGTCGCTGTCCTTGTTGAAGGCCGGCACGAAGCCGCCGGCGACGTGCTCGACCGACGTCACCGTGCCCGGCAGGGGCGCCCGGTTGACGTGGACGTTGAGCGGGCTCATGAAGATCGCGACCCGGGTGCGGCCGTCCGGCCAGGCGTCGATGCTCTGGACCACGCCGTCGGCGGGGGAGATGACTCTGCCGGTGCCGATCTCACGCTCGGGGTCGCGGAAGAACCACAGCATGCCCGCGCCGAGCGCGCAGGCCGGTACCGCGGCCAGGGCCCACTTGCCGTTGCGCCGGGTGAGGGCGGTGGTCACGGCGGCCGTGGCGAGGGTGGGGACGAACCAGGGGGTGGCTCCGCGCGCGATGGTCACGCGGGGTCGCCGACCGGCCGCCGGGGCTGCGAGGGCATCGCGGTCCGTGACGGAGGTGTGAGGGGACGGGCTGATGGGCATCGAAGACCTTTGTCGCGGGGGATCATGGCCGCTGGACGGGGGCCACCGCGGAATCGGTAATAGAGGGACGGCTTGCTGTCCCGGTGGATGCTATCGGGAGCACACGGTGGGTGGGCAACCCGCCTGCTCGTTCATGTGTCCGGTGGGAGTGCGTATGCGCGTCCCACCTCTACGACCGTAGCTCGCCCCGGTCCGGTTCCCAAGGGACCTGACACGGCTGGTGACTCTTGTCTCAGCAGGGGTGCGGTCGGAACCCGGTGGGGGACACGGGCCGTAGCGGGTGGAAGAAGGTGTACGGAAGCGGCCGCAGGGCGCGTTGCTGCAGCTGTACGCCCTGCGGCCGCTTTCCGGAGGCCGTGCCGGGCCCAGGCGGACCAGGCCGGGCCGTGAGATGGCACGGCGCTCTGCCGGGACGGGCCCGCACGCCCGTCGACCGGCGGTTCTGAGGGGGCCGCCCGTCAATCCGGGCGGCCCCGCGATCACTCGGCGGTCCCCGCGCTCAGGCGGGGCCGGGCCGTCACTCGGCGATCTTGTACTCCTCCAGGAGCCGGCGTCCGACGATCATCTTCTGGATCTCCGCAGTTCCTTCACCGATGAGCAGCATCGGGGCCTCGCGGTAGAGGCGCTCGATCTCGTACTCCTTCGAGAAGCCGTAGCCGCCGTGGATCCGGAAGGCGTCCTCGACGACCTCCTTGCAGTACTCCGAGGCCAGGTACTTGGCCATGCCGGCTTCCAGGTCGTTGCGCTCGCCGCTGTCCTTCTTGCGGGCGGCCATGACCATCATCTGGTGGGCGGCCTCGACCTTGGTGGCCATCTCGGCGAGCTTGAACTGGATCGCCTGGTGCTCGGCGATCTTCTTGCCGAAGGTGGAGCGCTGCTGGGCGTAGGAGATGCCGAGCTCGAAGGCGCGGCGGGCCACGCCGCAGCCGCGGGCGGCGACGTTGACCCGGCCGACCTCGACGCCGTCCATCATCTGGTAGAAGCCGCGGCCCGGGACGCCGCCGAGGACGCGGTTGGCCGGAATCCGCACGTCCTGCAGCACCAGCTCGGTGGTGTCGACGCCCTTGTAGCCCATCTTCTCGATCTTCCCGGGCACGGTGAGGCCGGGGACGGTCGGGTTCGGGCCGAAACCGGCCGTCTTCTCGATCAGGAAGGTGGTCATGTTCTTGTACGGGGAACTGCCGCCCTCGTCGGTCTTGCACAGGACCGCGACCAGGGTGGAGGTGCCGCCGTTGGTGAGCCACATCTTCTGGCCGTTGAGGACGTAGGAGTCACCGTCCTTGACGCCCTTGGTGGAGATCGCGGAGACGTCGGAGCCGAGTCCGGGCTCGGACATCGAGAAGGCCCCGCGGATCTCGCCGGCGGCCATCTTCGGCAGGAAGTAGTCCTTCTGCTCCTGGGTGCCGTGGGCGTTGATCATGTGCGCCACGATGAAGTGGGTGTTGACGATGCCGGAGACCGACATCCAGCCGCGGGCGATCTCCTCGACCACCAGGGCGTAGGTGAGCAGGGACTCGCCGAGGCCGCCGTACTCCTCGGGGATCGTGAGGCCGAACAGCCCGAGCTGCTTCATGCCCTCGACGATGGCGGTCGGGTACTCGTCCTTGTGCTCCAGCTCGGTCGCGACCGGAATGATCTCCTTGTCGACGAAATCCCGCACGGTGGCGAGGATGTCCCGCTGGATCTCGGTGAGGCCGTCGGTCTGTGCGAGGCGTCCCATCGTGCGGCTCCGGAATGTCTGAAACGGGCGGGGGGGGGGGGGATTTCCGGGGGCCCTGCCGGCGTGGCTGCGGCAGCAGGGCCCCCGACCGGGTGGGGGTCGGCCGATGACGGCGGCCTTCCCGTCCGGGGTCTACAGGGGTTTGCAGAGGGGAGAGGGGATTCAGGCGAGCGGCTCGGGGCGCCCCGGCTGCTCGCCGCCGCGCTCCTTGATGTACGTCGCGGTCGGCACCATCACCTTGCGGCGGAAGACGCAGACGACCGTGCCGTCCTGCTTGTACCCCTTGGTCTCGACGTAGACGATGCCGCGGTCGTCCTTGGACTTGGACGGCCACTTGTCCAGGACGGTCGTCTCGCCGTAGAGGGTGTCGCCGTGGAAGGTCGGCGCGATGTGGCGCAGCGACTCGATCTCCAGGTTGGCGATCGCCTTGCCGGAGACGTCCGGGACGGACATGCCGAGCAGCAGCGAGTAGATGTAGTTGCCCACCACGACGTTCTTGCCGAAGTCCGTCGTCTTCTCCGCATAGTTGGTGTCCATGTGGAGCGGGTGGTGGTTCATGGTGAGCAGGCAGAACAGGTGGTCGTCGTACTCGGTGACGGTCTTGCCGGGCCAGTGCTTGTAGACCGCGCCGACCTCGAACTCCTCGTAGGTGCGTCCGAACTGCATGGTGCTACGCCTCCGCCTTCTGGTCGGATCCGGGCTGTTCGAACTTGGTGGTGCGCTGCATGCCGGCGGCCCGGCCCTTGCCGGAGATGACCAGGGCCATCTTGCGGCTGGCCTCGTCGATCATCTCGTCGCCGAGCATCGCGGAGCCCTTGGCGCCGCCCGCCTCGGAGGTGCAGTAGTCGTACGCGTCGAGGATCAGCTCGGCGTGGTCGTAGTCCTCCTGCGAGGGGGAGTAGACCTCGTTGGCGATGGCGACCTGGTCCGGGTGCAGCACCCACTTGCCGTCGAAGCCGAGGGCGGCGGAGCGGCCGGCCACCTCGCGGTAGCCCTCGGCGTTGCGGATCTGCAGGTACGGGCCGTCGATCGCCTGGAGGTCGTTGGCGCGGGCGGCCATCAGGATGCGCATCAGGATGTAGTGGTAGGCGTCGGCGTTGTAGCCGGGCGGCTGCTCGCCGACCACCAGGGACTTCATGTTGATCGAGGCCATGAAGTCGGCCGGGCCGAAGATGATGGTCTCCAGCCGGGGCGAGGCCTCGGCGATGGCATCGACGTTGATCAGGCCCTTGGCGTTCTCGATCTGCGCCTCGATGCCGATCTTGCCGACCTCGAAGCCCATGGTCTTCTCGATCTGGGTGAGCAGCAGGTCGAGCGCCTTGACCTGCTCGGCGTCCTGGACCTTCGGCAGCATGATGCAGTCGAGGTTGGGGCCGGCGCCCTCGACGACGGTGATCACGTCGCGGTAGGTCCAGTGGGTGGTCCAGTCGTTGACGCGGACGACGCGGGTCTTGTTGCCCCAGTCGCCGTTGTTCAGCGCGTCGACGATGGTGTGGCGGGCGCTCTCCTTGACCAGCGGGGCACAGGCGTCCTCCAGGTCGAGGAAGACCTGGTCGGCCGGGAGGCCCTGGGCCTTCTCCAGGAAGCGCGGGTTGCTGCCCGGTACGGCGAGGCAGGAGCGGCGCGGGCGAAGGCGGTTGACATTGCTCATGAGGGTGGTTCGTTCCTTCCCAGTGGTCAGCTGGTCAGCTGGTCAGTTCGTGGCCGCGGTCGGTGCGGACGTCCACGGCTGGAGCCGGTTGGCCAGCCGGATCTCGTCCACGATCCGGCCGATGATGGTGGTGATGCCGAAGTCCTTCGGGGTGAACACGGCGGCGACGCCGGCGGCCTTGAGGGCCTCGCCGTCCGCTGCCGGGATGATGCCACCCACGATCACCGGGACATCCTCCACCCCGGCGCGGCGCAGCCGCTTCAGGACGTCGGGCACCAGCTCGGTGTGCGCGCCGGACAGGATGGACAGGCCCACGCAGTGCACGTCCTCCGCCACGGCGGCGGAGACGATCTGCTCCGGGGTGAGCCGGATGCCCTGGTAGACCACCTCGAACCCGGCGTCGCGGGCCCGTACGGCGATCTGCTCGGCGCCGTTGGAGTGCCCGTCCAGGCCGGGCTTGCCGACCAGCAGGCGCAGCTTGCCGGCGCCCAGCTCCTCGGCGGTGGCGGCGACGGCGGCGCGGACCTGCTCGAGCTCCCCGCCCGGCTCGGCGGCGACCGCGACGGGCGCGCCGCCCACGCCGGTGGGGGCGCGGTACTCGCCGAACACCTCGCGCAGGGCGAAGGACCACTCGCCGGTGGTGACCCCGGCCCGGGCGCAGGCGAGGGTGGCCGGCATCAGGTTGGCCTCGGTGGCGGCGACGGCCTTGAGCTCGGCCAGCGCCTCCTGGGCGGCGGCCTCGTCGCGGGCGCCGCGCCAGGCCTCCAGGGCGGCGAGCACGGACTGCTCGGAGGCCGGGTCGACGACCATGATCGCGGTGTCGAGGTCGGCGGTGAGCGGGCTGGGCTCGGTGGTGTCGAAGCAGTTCACCCCGATGATCTTGTCCTCGCCGGACTCGATCCGGGCCCGGCGGGCGGCGTGCGAGGCGACCAGGTTGGACTTCAGGTAGCCGGACTCGACAGCCGGGATCACCCCGCCCATTTCCATCACCTTGGCGATCTCCGCCTCGGCGCCGGCCAGCAGCGCCGCGGTCTTGGCCTCGATCACCTCGGAGCCGTTGAAGATGTCGCCGTACTCCAGCAGGTCCGACTCGTAGGCCAGCACCTGCTGGATCCGCAGCGACCACTGCTGGTCCCACGGCCGCGGCAGCCCCAACGCCTCGTTCCAGGCCGGGAGTTGGACGGCCCGGGCGCGGGCGTCCTTGGAGAGGGTGACGGCCAGCATCTCCAGGACGATCCGCTGGACGTTGTTCTCCGGCTGGGCCTCGGTCAGCCCGAGCGAGTTGACCTGGACGCCGTAGCGGAAGCGGCGCTGCTTGGGGTCGGTGACCCCGTAGCGCTCCAGCGTGACCTTCTCCCAGAGCAGGGCGAAGGCGCGCATCTTGCACATCTCCTCGACGAAGCGCACGCCGGCGTTGACGAAGAAGGAGATCCGGGCGACCACGTCGCCCATCCGCTCGGCGGGCACCTGCCCGGAGTCGCGGACGGCGTCGAGCACCGAGATGGCGGTGCACATCGCGTACGCGATCTCCTGGACGGGCGTGGCCCCGGCCTCCTGGAGGTGGTAGCTGCAGATGTTGATCGGGTTCCACTTGGGGATGTTGCCGACCGTGTAGGCGATCATGTCGGTGATCAGGCGCACCGACGGGCCGGGCGGGAAGACGTGCGTCCCGCGCGACAGGTACTCCTTCACGATGTCGTTCTGGGTGGTGCCGGTGAGCTTGGCGATGTCGGCGCCCTGCTCCTCGGCGACCACCTGGTAGAGCGCCAGCAGCCACATCGCGGTGGCGTTGATCGTCATGGAGGTGTTGGTCTGTTCGAGCGGGATGCCGTCGAACAGGGTGCGCATGTCGCCGACGTGGCCGACCGGGACGCCGACCCGGCCCACCTCGCCGCGGGCGAGGATGTGGTCCGAGTCGTAGCCCGTCTGGGTCGGCAGGTCGAAGGCGACGGACAGGCCGGTCTGGCCCTTCGCCAGGTTCCGCCGGTAGAGCGCGTTGGAGTCGCTCGCGGTGGAGTGGCCGGCGTAGGTGCGCATCAGCCAGGGGCGGTCGCGCTTCTGGGGCTCAGTCATCGGACCTGTCTCAGACGTTACGGAAGCGGTTGATGGCGGGCAGGTGCTTGGCGCGCAGTTCGTGGTCGCGCACGCCCAGGCCCTCCTCGGGGGCCAGGCAGAGCACGCCGACCTTGCCCTGGTGCTTGTTGTGGTGCACGTCGAGGGCGGCCTGGCCGGTCTCCTCCAGGGAGTAGACCTTGGACAGGGTCGGGTGGATCCTGCCCTTGGCGACCAGGCGGTTGGCCTCGAAGGCCTCGCGGTAGTTGGCGAAGTGCGAGCCGACGATCCGCTTGAGCGACATCCACAGGTAGCGGTTGTCGTACTGGTGCATGTAGCCGGAGGTGGAGGCGCAGGTGACGATGGTGCCGCCCTTGCGGGTGACGTACACCGAGGCGCCGAAGGTCTCCCGGCCCGGGTGCTCGAAGACGATGTCGACGTCCTCGCCGCCGGTGAACTCGCGGATCTTCGCGCCCAGGCGCTTCCACTCGCGCGGGTCCTGGTTGTTCTCGTCCTTCCAGAACCGGTAGCCCTCGGCGGAGCGGTCGATGATCGCCTCGGCGCCCATGGCGCGGCAGATCTCGGCCTTCTGGTCGTTGGAGACCACGCAGATCGGGGTGGCGCCGCCGGCCAGCGCGTACTGGGTGGCGTACGAGCCGAGGCCGCCGCTGGCGCCCCAGATCAGCACGTTGTCGCCCTGCTTCATGCCGGCGCCGTTGCGCGACACCAGCTGGCGGTAGGCGGTGGAGTTGACCAGGCCGGGGGAGGCGGCCTCCTCCCAGGAGAGGTGCTTCGGCTTGGGCAGCAGCTGGTTGGTCTTCACCAGGGCGAGCTGGGCCAGGCCGCCGAAGTTGGTCTCGAAGCCCCAGATGCGCTGCTCCGGGTCCATCATCGTGTCGTTGTGGCCGTCCGGGGACTCCAGCTCGACGGACAGGCAGTGGGCGACGACCTCGTCACCGGGCTTCCAGGCGTTGACCCCGGCGCCGGTGCGCAGCACCACGCCCGCGAGGTCGGAGCCGAGCACGTGGTACGGCAGGTCGTGGCGCCTGGTGAGCGGCGACAGCCGGCCGTAGCGCTCCAGGAACCCGAAGGTGGAGACCGGTTCGAAGATCGAGCTCCACACGGTGTTGTAGTTCACCGAGCTGGCCATGACGGCGACCAGGGCCTCGCCGGGGCCGAGCTCCGGCAGGGCGACCTCGTCGAGGTGAAGGGACTTGCGGGGGTCCTTGTCGCGGCTGTCGAGGCCCGCGAACATCTGCTCCTCGTCCTTGTGGAGCGTGACCGCCCGGTAGGACTCGGGGAGCTTGATCGCCGCGAAGTCGGCCGACGTGGTGTCGGGGTTGAGGATCGCGTCGAGGATTTCCTGCATGGCTGCCTCCGAAGGCGTACCTGTGTGAGGGTCACAGGGCGTCTGGGGGAGCCGGGAGCGGACACCGGCTTCGCTGAGGTGGGTGGTTGGCGGTCAGGCGGTCGCCCGGTGGTGGTCCGGGCGGGGCTGGCACTGCGGGGATCTGCACTGCTGGTCTGGCACTGCTCCCGGGGTGTGGGAACGCCGGACGACGGCGCGCCGAGGTGGGGAGCCGCGGCGCCGCGACTGGTGAGTAACAAGGTAGTGGCACCCTGTGCCACTCGTAAAGACACCGGGTGTCAGGAATTCCGACGCTCTGGAAGGGTCCGGAACGCGCGTGGTGCGGGTACGCCGAGGGCCCGCGCCGACGGATCGGTGCGGGCCCTCGATATGCCTCTGACCTGCTGTTTCTACTGCCTCAGTGGTCCCGGGCGCCGCTCAGCGCGGCCCGGATGCTGTCCACCACGACGTCCAGTGGAGCGTCCGTCCGGGCGACTGTGATGAGCACCTCACCTCCAGGGCTGGCACTCAGTGCGCTCTCCGCCACGACGTCCTCCGGCATCCCACTGGCACCCGGTGCCACCAGTGACCCCCGGCGTCTGGCACCCGGGGCGCTGGCCGCCCAGAAGGTCCGCCGGATCACCTCGAAGGAGTGGTCCAGCTGCGCCTCCACGTCACCCCGCCCGCCCGCCCGCAGCCAGCGCCGCAGCACGTGGTTGTGCGCCGCGACCACCGCCGCCGCCGACACCTCGGCCAGCATCGAGTCGTCCTCGCCGCCGCGCTGCCAGCCCGACGGGATGGACTCGCCGGTGTCGAAGCGGCCCAGCAGGTACCGGGTGAACAGCCGCTCGTACCGGGCCACCACCGCGATCTCGCGCTCGCGCAGCGCCGGGACCTGACGGATCAACTGGTACCGCGCGACCGACACCCCCGGGGTGGAGGCGTACATCCGCAGCACCTCCTTGATGCCGCGGCAGACCACGTCCAGCGGGTGCTCCTCCGGCTCGGCGCTGGCCAGCAGGTCGGCCACCCGGACCAGGGTGTCGTCGTGGTCGGGGAAGATCGCCTCCTCCTTCGACCGGAAGTACCGGAAGAAGGTGCGCCGGGCGACCCCGGCGGCCGCCGCGATCTGGTCGACCGTCGTCTCCTCGTAGCCCTGCGAGGCGAACAGCTCCATCGCGGCCGCGGCCAGGTCCTGGCGCATCTGCTGGCGCTGCGCCGCCGCCCGGCGGCTGCCCGGCCCGGCCTCCGTCCCGGTGCTCCCGGACGGGCCGGCCGTCCGTTCGGTGCCGCGCGGTCCGGCGGAGTGCTGCGGGGTGGCTGACTGAACCCGATCCATGTCCGGAACGCTACACGGCCCGGGTGGCGCGTCCGCGGCCCTTCCCCGGCGCACCGGCGTGACCGGGCCGGTCACCGCCGGTCTGGGCCAGCGGGCGGACACCGCCCCCGGGGGCCGGCCGGCGCGGCCGTCCGCCCCGGAGCCGTACGGGGCGGTGCCGTTGCCGTGGGCCGCGCCGGTGCCGGGCGGCACGGCCCCGTACGCCGCCGCCCCCGCGTCGGGCAGTCGGCCGCCCCCGGCCCGTGACGTGGTCACCGGCGCGCGTGGTCGCGGAAGCCGCGGCCGGTCTTGCGGCCCAGGCAGCCGGCCGCGACCAGGTGCTCCAGCAGCGGCGCCGCGGCCAGGCCCGGCTCGCGGAACTCCTGGTGCAGCACCTGCTCGATGGTCAGCGAGACGTCCAGGCCGACCACGTCCAGCAGCTCGAACGGGCCCATCGGGTAGCCGCAGCCGAGCTTCATCGCGGTGTCGATGTCGTCCACCGTCGCGTAGTGCTCCTGGAGCATCCGCACCGCGTCGTTCAGGTACGGGAACAGCAGGGCGTTGACGATGAAGCCGGCCCGGTCGCCGCACTCCACCGGGTGCTTGCGCACCTTCGCGGTCAGCTCCAGCACCGTCGCCGTGACGTCCGGGGCGGTCAGCACGGTGGAGACGACCTCGACCAGCTTCATGGCCGGCGCCGGGTTGAAGAAGTGCATGCCGATCACGTCCTGCGGCCGCGAGGTGGCGGTGGCGCAGCTGATCACCGGCAGCGAGGAGGTGGTGGTGGCGAGCACCGCGCCCGGGCGGACGATCTTGTCCAGGGCGGCGAACAGCTCCCGCTTGACCGCCAGGTCCTCGGCGACCGCCTCGACCACCAGGTCCACCTCGGCCAGTTCGGAGTACTGGCCGACCGGGGTGACCAGCGCCAGCGCGGCGTCCCGCTGCTCCGCGGTCAGCCGGCCCTTGGCGACCGAGCGCTCCAGCGACTTCGCCAGCTGCGCCTTCGCCCGCTCGGCCTTCTCCTGGCTGCGGGCGGCCAGCAGCACCGGGTGCCCGGCCTTGGCGAACACCTCGGCGATGCCGGTGGCCATCGTGCCCGAGCCGCAGACGCCGACCGTGCGCACCGTGCGGCCGGGCACCTTCGGCCGGGCCGGGCCGGTCGCCGCGTCCACGGCCCTGGACGAGCCCGGCGCCTCGTAGGTGTAGAAGCCGCGCCCGGACTTGCGGCCCAGCAGCCCGGCCGAGACCAGCTGGCCGAGGATCGGCGCGGGCGCGTGCAGCCGGTCGCGGGACTGCTCGTACATCGCCTCCAGCACGGTGCGCGCGGTGTCGACGCCGATCAGGTCGAGCAGCGCCAGCGGGCCCATCGGCAGGCCGCAGCCGAGCCGCATCGCGGCGTCGATGTCCTCCCGGGAGGCGTACTTGGACTCGTACATCGAGGCGGCCTGGTTCAGGTACGCGAACAGCAGGCCGTTCACCACGAAACCGGCCCGGTCGCCGGCCGCCACCGGTTCCTTGCCCAGGTCGCGGGCGAAGGCGGCGGCGTCCTCGGCGGTCTGCGGGGAGGTCAGCACGGTGCGGACCACCTCGACCAGCTTCATGGTGTGCACCGGGTTGAAGAAGTGCAGGCCGAGCACCCGCTCCGGGCGGGCGGTCGCGGCGGCGATCCGGGTCACCGACAGCGCGGTGGTACCGGTGGCCAGCACCGTGCCCTCCGGACAGATCCGGTCCAACTCGGCGAAGACCTCCCGCTTCAGCTCCAGCTGCTCGGGGACCTCCTCGATCACCAGGTCCGCCTCGGCGGCGGCCGTCAGCGCGTGCCCGACCGAGATCCGGGCCAGCAGCGCGGTGCGCTCCTCGGCGGTGATCCGCTCCCGGTCGACCGCGTGCGCGGTCGCCTCCTCGATCCGGGCCAGTGCCCGGGCGGCCGAGTCCTCGGAGGCCTCGATGCCGATCACCCGGCGGCCGCTCCGGGCGACCGCCACCGCGACGCCGGCACCCATCGTTCCGAGGCCGACGACGGCCACGGTGGGGAAGGGACGCTCCATCAGTCCTGACTCCTATGTCATGAAAGGGCCCGCGCGTGCTCCGGCGGGCGGGCCGCCGCGCCCGTCGACGACGACGGGGGCGGCCGCCGCCGGAGGAGGGTCCACGCGCGGGGGCTCGGGGGGATGACGGGGTTCCGGCAGACCCGGGCAGCGGCCGGTCCGCTCCGGCCGAACTGCGGGGTGTGCCGTGGTACTCAGGCGCTCGAAGGTGAAGGAAGCGGCGCTGATACGAGGGGAGGAACCCGGTCCGCCGCGGTTCGCGGCACCGACCGGTGAAGGCACCGTGCGGGCGCCGAAGACACGACGACCGCGACCTGCCGCCGGTGCGGCTCCCGAAGCCCGGCGGTGGTGCGTCCGGCCACTGTAGCGAAGCTACTGGCCGGTAGGAAGGGGGCGGGAGCGGAAAACCGTTCGGCTCCCGCACCCGCTCTCGCTAGAGTGATCGGCGCGGGGGCGGCTCCGCGGCGTGCTTCCTTCTCCTCATCTCCAAAATGACCCGAGCGCGCCCACTCTCCGCCCCCGCTTCGTCATATCCAGCGGGGGACAGAGAAGTGAAGAAGCCGAGCGTCGTGGAGCCCGGGAACGGGCTGGACGCCTACTTGCTGCGCCGTCACGGGACGGTTCCGGTCGCACCCGGCGCCGCCCCCGGGGAACCGCTGCCCTGGTCCGCCCAGGGGCTCGTGGCGCTGGAAGCCGACCTGGTGCAGCGCGGCTACGTGCTGACCCGCGACCTGCGCGCCGCCCTCGGCCGACTGCGCCCGCTGGACCTGTCCGCCGCCGGCACCCGACTGCTGTCGCAGATCGACGCGCTGCTCGGCGCCGACCGCAGCCACCAGCCGCTGTTCCGCACCTTCCCCGAGGGCGTGCCCTCGCACGCGCACGCCTCCTACTCCGCGACGATCCGCGGCTACCTGCTCTGCCAGGCGAGCCAGCTCTGCGCCGTCTGCGAGCGCAGCAGCCTGGAGGCCGGGATCGGCGCGCTGGCGCCGTGCGCCCACCTGCTCTGCGGCGACTGCTACGCGGAGGTGCCGGAGGACGGCGGCGACCGCCACTGCCCGCTCTGCCGCACCCCGTTGGAGGGCAAGCGCTACCTGTCGCTCGACACCCGGGCCGCCCGCCACGCCGCCCGCGTCCTCCAGCCCGGCAGCACGCTGCGGCCGCTGCGCCTGGCCGGCTCCGACGACACGGCCGAGCTCGCCGGCGCCGCGCTGGCCACCCTGCTCGCCCGCCACACCCCGCTGAGCCCGCAGGACCGCGAGGAGCTCGCGCTGCTGCTCGACCACGCCCCCGCCGACCCGGCCGCCTGGCTGCCCGCCGAGATCCCCGTCCGGGAGAGCCGCGCCACCGTGCTGGCCACCCTGCTGCGCCGCGACCCCGAGCGCACCCGCCCGCTCCTCGACGCCCACCTCACCACCGCCACCGACGTGCTGCGGCTGATCTGGGCCTGGTCCGGCGCCGAGCCCGACCTGCTGCCGGAGACCGCCCGCAAGCTGCGGCTGCGCAACCTGCCCCGCCCGCTGCGCCGCGAACTCCTCGCCGTCCTGGACGCGCTCCCGGTCGGCACCCTCGCCGAGGACCTGCGCCGGCACCGCGCCGCCTGGCTGCGGGCCGGCGAACTGCTCCACCCGTACGAGCACCGCGCCCGCTTCCCGTACGCGGCCGCCGCCTTCGCCGTCGTCCGGCAGAGCGACCTCGACCTGCACGGCCTCGGCCCGGAACTGCGCGAGGCCCCGGCCCCGCTGCGAGTGCGCGAGACGCCCGGCGGCCACACCCGGCTGGTCGTGGAGACCTTCGCCGCCCGGGTCGAACACGCCCTCGCGCAGGGCGACCTGCCGGCCGCCGTCCGGCTGCTGGCCCGCCGCCCGGGCGAGCTGGTGCGCCGCCTCCACCACCTGCTGCGGGTGCACGCCGGCTGGTTCCCGGGCGAGCCGCTGCCCGTCGAACTCGCCGAGGCACTGCCCGGGGCCCTGCGCGCCGTCGCCCCCGGTCCGCTGCTCGGCGCGTACGGGCGGCTGCGCGCCCCGCGCGAACGCGGCGAGCAGCGGCTGTACTTCCCGCGCGGCCGGGTCGCCTCCGCGCACGCCCGCCACGACTGGGGCACGCCCGTCCCGGCCGCCCTGAGCGCCCCGGTCTGCGCCCTGATCGAGGCCGAACTGCTGTGCCGGGCCGAGCGGTCGGCGCGCGCGGCCGGGCGCTACGAGGTGGCCGTGCTGGACGCCGGACTGGCCGACCTGGTCGTCCCGTTCGCCGAGCGCGCCAGCGCCAAGACCCTGGTCGCGGTGCCGCGCGGCAGCGTGCAGCGGCTCCCGGACGGGCAGCACCTGCGGCTGTTCGTGCACTGGATGCAGCAGGTGAACCAGCGGGTCGACCTCGACCTGTCGGTCGCCTTCTACGACGAGGAGTGGCGGTTCGCCGGCCTGTGCGACTACACCCGGCTGGTCACCGGGCCGCGAGCCGCCGTCCACTCCGGCGACTTCACCACCGCCCCGCCGCCGCACGGCGCCACCGAGTTCGTCGACCTCGACCTGACCGCCCTGGGCAAGGCCGGCGCCCGGTACGCCGTGGTGGTGGTGTTCAGTTACAACGACGTCCCCTTCGAGGACCTCACCGAGGCCTTCGCGGGCTTCATGACCCTGACGCCCTCCGAGGCGGCCCGCAACCGTGGCGGCAGCTTCCACCCCCGGAGCGTGCGCCAGCGGCTGGACCTCGCCGGGGACGCCAGGATCTGCCTGCCGATGATCGTCGACCTCCAGGCCCGCAACTACACCTGGACCGACCTCAACGTCGGTGCCGGTGCCGGGTTCCACAACGTCGCCCGCCATCAGGCCGAGATCGGCTCGCTCGCCGACGCGGTGCTGACCCACTTCGCCTCCGGCACCCGGGCCACCCTGTGGGACCTCGGCTGCGCCCTCGCCGCGGCCGGCAGCGACGAGGTGTGGGTGCGCGACCGGACCGGCCGCGGGCTCGGCCGCTACCGCCGGGGAGCGGACGAACCGCTGGAGTCCTTCGCCGAGCGGGTGCGCGGGCGGTACGAGAGCGACCACCGGACCGAGCAGCCGCCGGACGACACCGCCCGGCTGATCGCCGAACGCCTGGCCGGCACCCGGGCGTTCACCGCCCTGGTGCACGCCGACCCGTCCGCCCCGGCCGGGGCGAGCGGCACGCTGTACCGGCTCTACCCGGGGCCGCTGGACGCCGCACCGGACGCCCTGGAGCGGATCACCGCGGGGGAGTTGGTGGCCCGCTTCGCCTCGAACGGGTGAATGGGCGGACAAGCGTCCGTTCGTTCCACCCGACAGGGGAGTTACCGGCCCCCGGTCCGCGGGGCAGCATGGCGGCATGAGCACCGTCACCGCATCCCAGGCCGCCGACCCGGTCGGCCCGCTCGGTCCCGCCGCCCTCGCGGCGGCCGTCGCGCTGCCCCCGCGGGCCGAGCGCGCCGAGCGGGCCCAGTGGGCCGTCGACCGACTGCGCACCGCCGCCGTCGAGGCGGTCGCCGTCACCTGGGTGGACAACGCCGGCATCACCCGGGTCAAGGCCGTACCGCTCGACGGCCTGGTGCACGCGTCCCAGTGGGGCGTCGGCACCGCGCCCTGCTTCGACGTCTTCCTCGCCGACGACGCCATCACCACCAGCCCGCTGATCGGTGGCCCCACCGGGGACCTCCGGCTCTACCCCGACCTCGACCGGATCGTCCCGCTGGCCGCCCAGCCCGGCTGGGCCTGGGCCCCGGGGGACCGCCACACCCAGGCCGGCGGCCCGCACCCGGGCTGCCAACGGCTGTTCGCCCGCCGGATGGAGGCCGCGGCCGCCGCCCGCGGGCTGAGCCTCAAGGCCGGCATCGAGGTCGAGTGGGTGGTCGCCGTGGCGGGGCCCCCGAACGAGCCGCCGCAGTACCCCACGCACGGCCCCGCGTACGGCATGCACCGGCTCACCGACCTCTCCGACTACCTGCGGGACGTCCTGCGCGCCCTCGGCGAGCAGGGGCTGAGCGTGCTGCAGATCCACCCCGAGTACTCCCCGGGCCAGTTCGAGGTCTCGGTCGCCCCCGAGGGCCCGGTCGGTGCCGCCGACACCTCCGTCCTGGTCCGGCACACCGTCCGCGCCGTCTCCGCCCGGCACGGCCTGCGGGTGTCCTTCGCCCCCGTGGTCGAGCCGGACGGGGTCGGCAACGGCGGGCACCTCCACCTCAGCCTCTGGCGGGACGGCCGCAACCTCGGGCACGGCGGCTCCGGCCCGCACGGGCTGACGGCCGAGGCCGAGGGCTTCCTCGCCGGGGTGCTCCAGGCCCTGCCCGAACTCCTGGTGCTGGGCTGCTCCAGCCCGGCCGGGTACCTGCGGCTGGTGCCCCAGCACTGGGCCGGGGCGTACCAGTGCTGGGGCCTGGAGAACCGGGAGGCCGCGCTGCGCCTGGTCACCGGCTCCACCGGGGAGCGCGCCTCCGCCGCCAACGCCGAGGTCAAGTGCTTCGACGCGAGCGCCAACCCGTACCTCGCGGTCGGCGCGGTGCTCGCCGCCGGCTTCGCCGGGCTGGCCGAACGCCGCGCCCTGCCGCCGGAGTTCACCGGCGATCCGGCCGCCGCCGAGCCGGGCACGGTGCCCCGGCTGCCGCAGGGCCCGACCGAGGCGCTCGCCGCGTACGAGCGCTCGGCGGTGCTGCGCGAGGCGCTCGGCGAGCCGCTGCACCAGGCGGTGGCGGCGGTGCGGCGGGCCGAGGCCGAGCAGTACGCGGCCGTCGGTCCCGAGGAGCTGATCGCGGCGACGCGCTGGCGGTACTGAGCAGTGGCCCGGCCGGAGGCCACAGCACCGGGCATCGGGGCGCCGGACATCGGGGCGCCGGCTGTCGGGGCGCTGGTCGACCACCACTGCCACAGCGTGGTGGCGGCCGAGCTCGACGACGACGCCCTGGCCGGGCTGCTCACCGAGTCCGACCGCCCGCCCGCGCCCGGCTGTTCACCCTTCGACAGCGCGATCGGCCTGGCCGTACGGCGCTGGTGCCCGCCGGTGCTCGGCCTGCCCGCGCACGCCCCGGCGGCCGACTACCTGGCCCGGCGGCGCGAGCTGGGCGCCGCCGAGTCCACCCGCCGGCTGCTGGCGGCCGCCGGGCTGGACACCTGCCTGGTGGACACCGGGCTGACGGCCGCCGCGGGCCGCGCGCTGTTGCCGCTGACCGAACTCGCCGGGGCCACCGGCGCGGTGGTGCGCGAGGTGGTCCGGCTGGAGTCGGTGGCCGAGACGGTGTCGGCCGGCGCCGAGGACTGGCCCCGGGCCGTCGGCGAGGCGTTGGCGGCCGCCGCCGCCGATGCCGTCGCGGTCAAGTCGGTGCTCGCCTACCGGCACGGCCTGGCCGCCCCGGCCGAACGGCCCACCCGCTCGGCCGTGGTGGCCGCCGCCGGGGCCTGGCTGCGCGGCGGCCGCGGCCGACTGGCCGATCCGGTGCTGCTGCACCACCTGCTCCGGACGGCCGTGGACGTCTGCGCCGAGCTGCGCCTGCCGCTACAACTCCACACCGGCTTCGGCGATCCCGACCTCACCCTGCACCGCGCCGACCCGTCGCTGCTGACGGACTTCGTCCGCGCCGCCGAGCCGAGCGGCGTCCCGCTGGTGCTGCTGCACGGCTATCCGTACCACCGGCAGGCCGGCTGGCTGGCCCAGGCCTTTCCGACGGTCTACACGGATCTCGGACTGACGGCCTCGTACACCGGGCCGCGGGTGGCGGCGGTGCTCGGCGAGATGCTGGAACTGGTGCCGTTCGGAAAACTGCTGTTCTCCACCGACGCCTACGGACTTCCCGAACTGTTCGTGGTGGGTGCCGCACAGTTCCGGTACGGACTGGGCATGCTCCTCGCCGACTGGCAAGCGGCGGGCGCCTGTTCGGCCCCGGACGCACGGCGGCTGGCGCAACTGGTGGCCGTCGACAACGCCCGTCGATTGTACCGGCTCGGCTGAGCGGACGGGCATGTTTTCGCGCACATGCCAAGGTCGGTCGCGTCGTCGGCGAACCATCACTTTTTAACAATCTTCAACTCTGTTGCCCTTGCTGGCCGATGGATGGCTAACCTTCGCTGTTGGTCAAGATGTGACGATTAGATGACTACCTCTTGCGCTTATCAGCGAATATTCATTAACGTCCCGGTCATCCCAGCGCACCTGCCACACCGCAGCTGCCGGATGACGACTCGGGAGGGCCAACCCCAATGAGAGTTCCTCGGATCAGCCGGACCCGCTACGCGGCAGTGGGCCTCGTGCTCGCCACCGCCGGAGCCCTCGCGCTCCCGGCCGGCACCGCCGTCGCGGCGCCCACCGGCGACTCGACGACCGGTCCGCTGCTCAGCTACGTCGTCAACACCAAGGCCAACCACGGCCAGGTGCAGAAGGTGGAGAAGGCCGTCACCGCCCTCGGCGGCACCGTGGTCCAGTCCTACGAGCAGGTCGGCGTCATCGTCGCCCGCTCCAACGACACCAAGTTCGCGGAGAAGCTGCGCCTGGCCAAGGGCGTCGACTCCGTCGGCGCCAGCCGCACCAAGGGCATCCTCGCCGCCGACCAGGGCAAGGCCGAGGTCGCCGAGGCGCCGACCGGTGCCGCCGCCGCTGCCGACGGCCAGGAGCCGTACGAGCCCAACCAGTGGGACATGCGCCAGATCGGCGTCGACAAGGCGCACAAGATCTCGCTCGGCAGCCGCAACGTCACCGTCGGCGTGCTGGACTCCGGCATCGACGCCACCCACGAGGACCTGGCCGCCAACGTGGACGCCTCGCAGTCGGTCTCCTGCATCGACGGCAAGACGAACACCGACTGGAAGGCCTGGCAGCCGACCACCAGCGACCACGGCACCCACGTCGCCGGCACCATCGCCGCCGCCAAGAACGGCAAGGGCATCGTCGGCATCGCCCCGAACGTGAAGCTGGCCGCGGTCAAGGTCGTCGACGACGGTGGCTTCATCTACCCGGAGAACGCGGTCTGCGGCTTCGTCTGGGCCGGCGAGCACGGCTTCAAGGTGACGAACAACAGCTACTACGTCGACCCGTGGATGTTCAACTGCCCGAACGACAAGGACCAGGCCGCGATCTCGGACGCGATCCGCAAGGCCGTCGCCTTCTCGCAGCGCAAGGGCGTCCTGAACGTCGCCGCCGCCGGTAACGAGAACATCGACCTGGCCCACAAGACCGTCGACGTCTCCAGCCCGGACGACACCACCAAGACCACCCGTCCGATCACCAACGACTGCCTGTCGCTGCCGACCGAGCTGCCCGGCGTGGTCGCGGTCTCCGCGGTCGGTGTCAACGGCGACAAGTCGTACTACTCCAGCTACGGCAAGGGCGTCGTCACCGTCGCCGCGCCGGGCGGTGACGCCCGCTACCAGATCCCGGACACCCCGGACAAGAACGGTCGCATCCTGTCGACCATCCCGGGCGGCAAGTACGGGTACATGCAGGGCACCTCGATGGCCGCCCCGCACGTCACCGGCGTGGTCGCGCTGCTCGCCAGCACCTTCCCGTGGGCCAGCCCGGACGAGCTGACCGAGCTGCTCACCAACCAGGCCGAGTCCCACGCCTGCCCGACCGGCGTCTACAACCCGGGCAACACCGGCAACTACAAGGCCACCTGCGAGGGCGGCGTGGACGACAACGGCTTCTACGGCGCGGGCATCATCAACGCCGAGAAGGCGGTCCAGTGGTGGCGCTGACGCGCTGACCAGCCGGCGCTGACCATCCGGCGCTGAGCACCGAACACTGAGCACCGAACACTGAGCTGGGGAGCGGGGCCACGGGCCCCGCTCCCCAGCGGCGTTCGAGTACCCGTACTCAGGCCGCCGGCCCGCTGGTGGGACAGGATGGCTCGACAACCACCGGGGTCCTCGCAGGAGTTGAACGGCATGGCTGCCACCGTCACCGGGCCGCAGGCCCCTGTCCGTCCCGCCGCCGAGCGGCGGCGCCGGCTCGTGCCGGCGCTCGGCGTCGTCCAACTGCTGCTCGCCGCGCCGATGCTGGTGCCCATCGCGACCCTCACCCTCACGGCCGCGAGGTACCTCCTCGCCCTCGGGGTGGTCGGGGTGGTGTTCGCCCCCGTGGTCGCCGCGGGCCCGCTGCTCGGGCTGGAGATCGGGGGGCTGGTCGCGCGACTGCGGGGGTTCCGCCGGGACACCGGCTTCGCGGTGCGGACCTTCGGCCTGCTGCTCGGCACCGTGATCGAGTACCTCACGCTGCGCTGGAACTAAGGCCTGTCCGGCGGACCCTGGCCCTCGGCCTCGAAGTGGTGCTCCCAGACCGTCTCCACCGACGGCTTGCCGTGCAGGTCGGGCACCTCCTGCAGCCAGGCCGGTCGACCGGCCCGGGTGCGGGCCGCGTTCCGCCGCTCCGCCTCGCGCAGTTGCTCGGGGGTGGCGAAGCCCTCCGGCAGCCACTCCTCGGAGAGCACCGCCCGGGCGGCCAGGTGGGTGACGTAGGCGTGCCGGACGGCGTCCACCGAGTCGAAGCCGGGCTCGTCGGCCAGCCACTCGTCCGGGACCAGCGCCACCACCTGCTCCAGCAGTTCGACGGTGACCAGCGGCCCGAGGTCCTCGTCGGCCAGCCGGACGTCCGGGGCGCAGCCGCCGAGTGCGTGCGCGCTGAGGTCGTAGCGCTTGCCGACGGACGCCTCCGCGGTGGCCCAGCGGTGGTGGAAGATCAGCGCGGCGCCGTTGTCGATCAGCCAGAGCCGCCGGTGCCAGACCATCAGGTTGGGGTTGTGGACGGTGCGGTCGACGTTGCCGGTGAGCGCGTCCAGCCAGACCACCCGCCCCGCCTCGGCGGAGTCCACCGGGATCGTCCCGGGCCGGTAGTCGGCGGCCCCGGGCAGCAGGTCCATCCCGAGGTTGAGGCCGGCGCTGGCCTTGAGCATGTCCTGGATCTCGGCGTCCGGTTCGTCGGCGGCCACCACCGGGTCGAAGTCCACCAGTCGCAGCTCCGGCACCCGCAGCCCGAGCCGCCGGGCCAGCTCGCCGACGATCACCTCGGCCACCAGTGCCTTGCGGCCCTGGGCGGCACCGGTGAACTTGACCACGTACGTCCCCAGGTCGTCGGTCTCCACGACGCCCGGCACCGAGCCACCGGCCCGCAGCGGGTCCACGTAGCGCAGCGCAGTCACCAGATCGAGCACACCCGCCACCCTATCCCGCCGTGCCGCGTGATTGGCTTGCCGGTGAGACCGGTACGCAGAGCGGTACCCACCACAGAGGAGAGCAAGGCATGGGACAGGTGCAGGCCACCACCGAGCGGGACTACGACGCCGCGCCCGAGCGGGTGTACGAGGCGCTGGCCGACTACCAGGTGACCCGCCCGAAGCTGCTGCCCGCGCAGTACAGCGAGTACGAGGTCCGGGTCGGCGGCACCGGCGCGGGCACCCAGGTGCACTGGAAGCTGCAGGCCACCGAGAAGCGGGTGCGCGACTGCCTGTTCACCGTCTCGGCGCCGAAGCCGGACCAGCTGGTGGAGAAGGACGCCAACTCCAGCATGGTGATCACCTGGACCGTCGCGGCCGCCGGCGAGGGTCGTACCAAGGTCACCGTCACGGCCACCTGGCAGGGCGCGACCGGCATCGGTGGCTTCTTCGAGCGCACCTTCGCCCCCAAGGGCCTGAACCGGATCCACGACCAGGTGCTGGCGAACCTGGCCGCCGAGGTCCGCTGACCCCGAGGTCCGCCGACCCCGAGGTCCGCTGATCCCGGTGTCCCACCTGATCCGGGGGAATCGCCCGGAGTTTCGAGCGGCTCGTCCGCCCGTACGAGCCGGAAGCCGTACGGGTGGACGGCCCGCCACCTGCGGGTGACGGGAGCCGCCCGGTGCGGGCGAGCCATCCTAGGCTCGCCGCCGTGCATATGACGATCCTTCACATTTCGCAGCCGGTGGACGGCGGAGTCGCCCGCGTCCTCGTCGATCTGGCCCGGGGGCAGCGCGAGGCCGGGCACCGGGTGCTGGTCGCCTGCCCGCGGGGCGGGCGGTTGGCCGAAGAGGCCGCCGCGGTGGGCGCGCTGGTCCAGGACTGGCCCGCCGACCGCTCGCCCGGCCCGGCCACCGCCGCCGAGGCCTGGCGGCTGCGCCGGATCGTCCGGGCCGCTGGGCCCGACGTGGTCCACCTGCACAGCGCCAAGGCCGGTCTGGCCGGCCGGCTGGCCGTGCGCGGCGCGGTGCCGACCGTCTTCCAGCCGCACGCCTGGTCCTTCGCCGCCGTGGACGGCCCGATGGCCGCCGCGACCCTGCGCTGGGAGCGCTTCGCGAGCCGGTGGGCGCACCGGCTGCTGTGCGTCAGCGTCCAGGAGCGGGCCGACGGCGTGGCCGCCGGGGTGCACGCCGACTGGGCGGTGGTGCCCAACGGTGTGGACGTCCGCCACTACGCGCCCGCCGACCGCCGGGCTGCCCGGATCGCGCTCGGGCTGGACCTGGACGCCCCGCTCGCGGTCTGCGTCGGCCGGCTGTGTCGGCAGAAGGGCCAGGACGTGCTGCTGGCCGCCTGGCCGGAGCTGCTGCGCCGGGTGCCGCAGGCCCGGCTGGCGCTGGTCGGCGGCGGGCCGGAGGAGCAGCGGCTGGCCGAGGCGGTCCGGGAGTCGGCCGAGCCGTCCCGGGTCCGGCTGGTGGGGGACGTGCCGGATCCGCGTCCGTGGCTGGCGGCGGCGGACCTGGTGGTGCTGCCCTCGCGCTGGGAGGGGATGGCGTTGGCGCCGCTGGAGGCGATGGCGGCGGCTCGGCCGGTGCTGCTGACGGACGTTCCGGGCGCCCGGGAGTGCCTGCCGCAGGCGGTGCGCGCGCAGTCGGTGGTGCCGCCCGAGGACGCGGGCGCGCTCGCCACCCGGATGGCCGAAGCCCTGTCCGATCCGATCGAGTGCGAGCGACGCGGTGCCCGGCTGCGCGAGCACGTGGTCGCCCGGCATGACGTTCGTACGGTGGTCGAACAGGTGGACGTCCTGTACCGCCATCTGCTGGGGGCCGGACCGGCGGCCGGGCGGCGCAGGACCCGTGTCCCAGAGCGGATCTGATCGTTTCACATGCCGTGAATCCCCGCCGTACCGGCGTCGGCGCATTCGCACCCTCAACCGGAAATGGGCGAGGCGTCAAGTCAGAAATTCCTATTAATGGGCGGCTGGAATGAAACGGCAAGTCAACTTCCGCCGGACATGCCCAGGTTCGGTATTGTCGGATTTTGCCTGCTTCGTTTCGATTCCACCCCGGAAAATCGCGTCCGGGCCCGTCGTGGCCGCGTCCATGCTGACCAGCCGTTCCGCGATCGGCCCCCTCGCCGGAGAACCGAAAGCCGTCAGCGATAGCAGGTGCTGTCAGGACCGCGCCCACCGGGCCGGGACGGCCGCCCCATGCCCATCGGTGCCGGGGCACCGCCACCCCGGGCACACAGCAGGGGAGTTCGTGCGCTGATGACCATTGACCACGACCGTGTGCCACGATCCGGCGGGCCCCTGTCCGGCCCGCGGCTGCCCGGCACCGGGCTGCTCGACCGGCCGGCCAGGGCGACCTACCCCCGAGCGGTGCCGTCGCCCCGCCGACACCGCCGGGCCGCCCGGTCCCGGCTCGCCCTGCCGCTCGCGCTGGTCCAGGTCGACGCGATCGCCCTCTGCACCGCCACCGGCATCGCCAACCGGGCGATCGACCCGACCGTCCCGCTCGCCCCGCTGCTCGGCGCCGCCGCCGTCCTGCCCCTGCTCCTGCTGCTCAACCTGGCCGGCGGCCTCTACCGCACCCGACTCACCCTCTCCGTCCTGGACGAACTGCCGGCCCTGGCCGTCCGCGCCGTGGTCGCCACCGCCTTCGCCGTCACCCTGGCCGGCTGCCTGGACGGCCGCTGGCCCGACTGCGGCCCGGCCACCCCGGCCCGCCTCACCGTCCTGCTCGGTGCCCAGTTGCTGATCGCCGCCCTCGGCCGCGCCGTCCTCTACCACCTGGTCCGGCGGATCCGCTGCGGCCGCCCCAACCCCGTCCTGGTGCTCGGCGCCGGCCGGCTCGGCCGCAAGGTCGCCGCCGCCCTCCGCGAGCACGGCGAGTACGGCATGCGCCCGGTCGGCTTCCTGGACGCAGACCCGCCGCTGCTGGCCGACGACACCGACCTGCCCGTCCTCGGCGGCCGCGAGGTGCTGGAGCGCGAGGTCCGCCGGCACCGGATCCACCACGTGATCGCCACCGCCGGCGCCGCCGACGAGGGCGAGACCGCCGCCGCCCTGCGCGACGCCGTCCGGCTCGGCTGCCAGGTCTGGCTGGTGCCCGCGCTGCGCGAGCACGGCTCGCTGCCCACCGCCCCGATCGCCGGCGGCGACCACCTGTGGGGCTTCCCGTGCCTGCGCCTCGGCAGCCCGGCCATGCGCCGCCCCGGCTGGGCCGCCAAGCGCGCCCTGGACGTCGCCGTCGCCGGGACCGGCCTGCTGCTGCTCGCCCCCGTCCTGGCGCTGTGCGCCCTCGCCGTCCGCTTCGACACCGGCCCCGGTGTGCTCTTCCGCCAGCAGCGCACCGGCCTGGACGGCCGGGTCTTCACCGTCCTGAAGTTCCGCACCCTGCGCCCGAGCAACGAGCACGAGTCGGCGACCCGCTGGAACATCTCCCAGGACCACCGGATGGGCGCCGTCGGCCGACTGCTCCGCAAGAGCTCGCTGGACGAGCTCCCGCAGCTGTGGAACATCCTGCGCGGCGACATGAGCCTGGTCGGCCCGCGTCCCGAACGCCCGTACTTCGTCATGCGGTTCAGCCAGGCCTACCCCGAGTACGGCGACCGCCACCGGGTCCCGGTCGGCCTCACCGGCCTCGCCCAGGTCAACGGCCTGCGCGGGGACACCTCGATCGAGGAGCGGGCCCGCTTCGACAACCGCTACATCGAGAGCTGGAGCCTCTGGCAGGACGTCAAGATCCTGTGCCGCACCGCGGCCCTGATGCTCCACCCGGACGGGAGCTGACCCGGCGTGGCCCTGACCGTCGAGCCGCCCGCCCCGAGCCGAAGGGGCGTTCCGGTGCCGAAAGCGACGAGCGACGAGCGAGCGCATCGAGTGCCGAAGCGAGGAAGGTCGGCAGTGGGTTCGAGCGCCCCGGAGGCGAGCGGGCGAGCAGCAGCTCTACGGCGGGCCCTGCCCGCCCTCGCCGACCGGTCCAGTCTGCTCGCGGCGGCCACCGTCCTGCTGGTCTGCGTGCCCGCCGGGGAGAAGGACGTCACCGCGGCCGTCCACGTCACCGCCGCCGACGTCGCCTCGCTCGCCCTGGTCGCCCTCACCGCGCTCAACCTGCTGCGCGGCCGACTGCCCGCGATCAGCCGCGCCGCCTGCGCGCTGTTCGGCGGCATCGTGGTCGCCGCCGCCGTCGCCACCCTCGGCTCGATCGACCCGACCACCAGCCTCACCGGCTTCGTCCGGCTCACCCAGGTGTTCGTCCTGGTACCGGCCGCCGTGCTCTGCTCGCTGCGCGACCGCACCGACCAGCGGCTGGTCCTCGGCTCCTTCGTGCTCGCCGCGCTGATCCAGGGCGTGGTCGGGGCGAATCAGTACCTCACCCGCACCGGCGCCTCCTACACCGGCCAGCCGATCCGGGCCGTCGGCACCTTCGGCGCGCTGGACATCATGGGGATGTCCACCGTGGTCAGCTACGGACTGCTCGCCGCCCTCGCCCTCGCCCTCGGCGAACGGGGCCCCGACGGAAACGCGCGGCTGCGCCGGGCGATGTTCGCCGCCGCCGCCTTCCTCGCGTTCCCGCTCGCCGTCTCGTTCAGCCGCGGCAGCTGGATCGCCACCGGCGTCGCCGTGACCGTGCTGCTGCTGCGCGCGGACGCCCGGCTGCTGGTCCGCAGCGCCGTCCTGGGCCTGGCCGCGGCGGTCGTCCTGGTCGGCGGCCTCGGCCTCGGCGCCTCCGGCGTCACCGAGCGGCTCAGCTCGATCGGCTCCGTCTCCGCCGCACCCGACCAGTCCGTCTCCGACCGCTACGACCTGTGGGCCACCGCCGGGCGGATCTGGCAGGACCACCCCGTCCACGGCGCCGGGCCGAAGGCCTTCCCGCGGCTGCGCGACAGCCACGCCCCGCTGCGGCTGTCCTCCGGCAGCGACGCCGCCGACTCCACCATCGGCTTCCAGCGCGAACCGCTGCTCTCCCCGCACAACATGTACTTCCTGGTGCTCAGCGAGCAGGGCCTGATCGGCATCACCGCCTACGCCGCGCTCTTCCTCGGCCTCCTCCTCGGCTGCCTGCGGCACCGCCGCGGCACCTCGCTCGCCGCCCTCGCGCTGCTCACCTGGGTGCTGGTGGACTTCCTGTACGCCGACATCGGCGGCACCACCACGGTGCTGACCTCCGTCGTCCTCGGCCTCGCGGCCCGCGCCGCCGCCCGGGAGCCGGCGGTGACCCCGTGACCACCGACCAGCCCGTCGCCCTCGCCTCCGCCCTCCCGGCCCCGCGCAGCGCCCCCGCCCCGCACCGGACCCCGGCCCCCGGGCCGGGCCGGGCACCCCGGGGCGGCTTCCTCGCCAAGGCGTTCGGCGTCACCGCCGTGCTCAGCGCGGCCGGCTCCGGCCTCGGCCTGCTGCGCGACCTCCTGCTGGCCCGCTACTTCGGCGCCAGCCAGGGCACCGACGCCTTCCTGGTCGCCTGGACCGTGCCCGAGACGGCCGCACCGCTGCTGATCGAGGACGCCATGTCCTTCCTCATGGTGCCCGCCTTCGCCCTCGCCCTGGTGCTGCGCGAGGAGGACCCGGACGCCCCCGACCCGGTCCGCCAGCTGGTCCGCGCCACCCTGCCCGGGCTGCTGCTCGCCCTCAGCGGGCTCGCTCTGGCCGCCGCCCTCGGCGCCCCCCAGCTGGTCGAACTGCTCGCCCCCGGCCTGCCCGACCCGGGCCTGGCCGTCTCCTGCACCCGGATCACCGCGATCACCGTGCTGCCGTTCGGCGTGGTCGGCTACCTGGCCGCCGCCCTGCGCGCCCACCACAGCTTCACCGCCCCGGCGGGCATCTACGTCGCCTACAACCTGGGCATCCTGGCCCTGCTGTTCGGCTTCCACGGCGTCCTCGGCGTCCGCTCCGCCGCCCTCGGCGTGGCGCTCGGCAGCCTGCTGATGGCCGTCCTGCTGGTCGGCCCGTTCCTGCGGCACCTGCGGGCCGGCCAGGCCGGGGCCGGCCGCACCCGGCGCGGCCGCAACGCGCTGGTGCTGATGCCGCTGGCCCTGCTGCCGGTGGCGGCCTTCACGCTGACCCGGCAGTCCCAGGTCTTCGTCGAGCGCTACCTCGGCTCGGCGCTGCCGCCCGGCACCATCTCGCACCTCAACTACGCGGCCAAGGTCTCCCAACTCGCCATGACGGCGGGCATCCTGATCTGCACCGTCACCTTCCCGCTGGTCGCCCGGGCGCTCGCGGCGGGGGACCTCACCGCGGCCCGGGACCGGGTCGAGAAGGACCTCGGCCAGGCCGCGGCGGTCGTCCTGCTCGGTACGGCCTTCCTGATGGCCTGCGCTCCCTCGGCGGTCTCGCTGCTGTTCGAGCGCGGCGCCTTCGGCCCCGGCGACACCACCGCCACCGCGGCGGTCATCCGGGTGTACAGCCTCGGGCTGCCCGCCCAGGCGCTGATGGGCGTGATGATCCGCCCGTACTTCTCGCTGCGCCCGGTGGTCCGCCGGGCCGACGACCCGCGCAGCGAGGACGGCGGGCGCCGGCTGCTGGACTGGTACCCGGTCGCCGCGATGCTGCTCGGCCTCGGGGTGACCGTCACCGTCGGCCTGCTCGCCACGCCCCGGTTCGGCGCCCTCGGCCTGGCCGCCGGCAACGCGGCCGGGATCACCGCCGCCGCCGCGCTGCTGCTGCGCGGCCTGGTGCTGCGCGGCATCCCGCTGCGGCTGCGCCGGGTGCTCGGCGGCCACGCCCGGCTGGTCGCCGCCGCCGCCGGGGCCACCGCCCTGGGCGCGGCCGCCGCCGGCCTGGCGGCCGATCCGCTGCTCTCGACCCTCTCCGGGGGCCTCACCGTGGTGCTGGTCTTCGCCGCCCTCGGCACCGGGCTCCGGGCCGGCGAGGTGCGCGGCCCGGTCCTCGCCGCCGCCCGGGTCCTGGGACTCGGGCCCGTCCGGCGGGCCCCCAACCCGCCAACCGTCGCCGACGAAGGGAAGTTTCCCCATGGACGATGAACGGGGAACCGTCCGTTCGGCCCGGGCGGGCGCCAGCGACGCCCCGTCCGACCGGGCGCGACTGCCCAGGAGCCGCCGTACGGTCGGCGAAGCCGCCCCGCCCGGCTCCTCCTCGCCGTGGATCCTGATGTACCACTCGGTGGCGGTCGAGGAGGAGGACCCGTACCAACTCACCGTCAGCCCCGAGCGGTTCGCCGAGCAGATCGGCTGGCTGCACCGGCGCGGGCGGCGCGGCGTCTCGGTCCGCGAGCTGATGCGGGCCCGCGCCCAGGGGCGGGACGACAAGCTGGTCGGCCTGACCTTCGACGACGGCTACGCGGACTTCGCCCGGTACGCCGTCCCGATCCTCCAGGCCTACGGCTTCACCGCCACCGCCTACGTCGTCGCCGACCTGCTCGGCCAGGACAACGGCTGGGACACCGAGGGCCCGCGCAAGAAGCTGCTCACCGTCCAGGAGGTCACCGAACTGGCCTCCGCCGGTTGGGAGATCGGCTCGCACGGCCTCGGCCACCAGGCACTGCCGGGGCTGCCCGCCGACGTCCTCGCGGTGCAGACCCGGGAGAGCCGGCGCCTGCTGGAGGAGGTCGTCGGCGGCCCGGTCACCGGCTTCTGCTACCCGTACGGGGCCGTCGACCGGCCCGCCGCCGCGGCCGTGCGCGACGCGGGCTACGACTACGCCTGCGCCATCGCCCACTCCCCGCTCACCGGCCGGTTCGCCCTGCCCCGCTGCTACGTCGGCGACCGCGACGGCGCCTGGCGGCTGCGCGCCAAGAAGGGCCGCCACCGGCTGCGCGACGCCGTCACCTCCTTGAAGCACAGTCGTCGGGAGCGTCGGCCGTGAAGGTGCTGCACATCGTCACCGGGCTCGCCTCCGGCGGTGCCGAGCGTCAACTCCACCTGCTGCTGAGGCACTTGCCGCCGCACCAGCGTTGCGAGGTGCTCGCGCTGACCAATCCCGGCACGGTCGCCGACGCGCTGCGTGCCGACGGCGTGACCGTGCACCACCTCGGCATGCGCGGCAACCGGGACCTCGGCGCGCTGCCCCGGCTGGTCCGGCTGGTCCGGGCCGGCCGCTACGACCTGGTGCACACCCACCTCTACCGCGCCCAGCTGTACGGCCGGCTGGCCGCGCGGCTCGCCGGGGTGCGGGCGGTGGTCTCCACCGAGCACTCGCTGCACGCCGGGGTGATCGAGGGCCGCCCGGTCACCCGGGGCGTCAAGGGCCTCTACCTGGCCGCCGAGCGGCTCGGCAGCACCACCGTCGCGGTCTCCCGGCAGGTCGCCCAGACCCTGCGCTCCTGGGGCGTCCCGCCGGCCCGGATCGAGCTGATCCCGAACGGCATCGACACCGCCGGCTACCGCCGCCCGCCGGCCGAGCGGGCCGCCGCCCGCCGCCGGATCCGGGCCGAACTCGGTCTGCCGGAGGGCAGTTGGGTGGTCGGCGGGGTGGGCCGGCTGGTCCCCGGCAAGCGCTTCGAGGTGCTGCTGGCGGCGCTCGCCGAACTCGACCCCGGGACCAGGCTGGTGCTGGTCGGCGAGGGCCCGGAGCGGGTCGAGCTGGACCGCTGGGCGGCCGAACTCGGCGTCCGGGAACGGCTGGTGCTCACCGGTGAGCGCTCCGACGTCCCCGACCTGCTGGCCGCGATGGACGTGCTGGCCGCCCCCTCCACCGCGGAGACCTTCGGCCTGGGCGTGCTGGAGGGCCTGGCGGCCGGGCTGCCGGTGCGGCACAGCGCCTGCCCGGCGCTGGACGAACTGCCGCCCAGCGCCGCCCCGCAGGCCCGCCGGATCCCCTCCGAGCCCGCCGCGTACGCCGCCGCGCTGCGCGACCTGCGGCAGCTGAGCGGCCACATCGCGGACCCGCTTCCGCACCCGCCGGCCGTCGGCCACTACGACATCGTCCGGGTCGCCGCCGACCTGGGCGCCCTCTACGACCGGCTGGCCCGCGGCTGACCCGCCCGCCGCCGGAACCGCAGTACCAGACCCAAGGAGCCACACCCACATGACCACACCGCTCCGAAGCGCCCGCCACCTGGTCCGCCGCTGGTGGCCGGTGGCCCTCGCGGTGCCGCTGGGCGCCGCGGCCGGCGCCGGGTACGCCGTCGTCTCGCACCCCTCGTACGCCGCCAGCGCCTACGTCCTCGTGGTGCCGCAGAACCCGGGGGAGGCGTCGACCGCGACCAACTTCGCCCAGGCGTACGGCCGGCTCGCGGGCCAGCCGCAGGTGCTCGCGGTGGCAGCCGCCGAGACCGGCCACACCCGGTCCGAGCTGGAGACCCTGGTGTCCGGGACGACCTCCCCGGACGCCCCGATGATCGAGATCACCGGCACCGGGGGGCGCCCCCAGGAGGCGGCCGAGACCGCCGACGCGGTGGCCCGCTCGCTGGTCGCCTTCGCCAACACCAGCAGCAGGGACACCAACGTCCGGCTGGTCACGCTGGCGCCGGCCGCCGAGCCGGACAAGCCGACCACCCCCTCCGCCAAGCTGGACGTCGCGGTCGGTGCCGCGGCCGGGCTGCTGCTCGGTTCGCTGGTGCTGATGACCCGGCGGCGCGGCGGAGCACCCGCCCCCGAGGCCGCAGAGGCCGCTGAGGCCGCTGAGCCGGCTCCGGCCCCCGCGACGCCCCGTCCGCGCGCCGAGGAGCCGGCCGGCAAGGCCCACGCCGAGTCCGAGCCGAAGTCCTACCCCGAGGGCGAGCCCGGGAACTCGGCGAAGACCGGGGCGAAGACCGGAACGAAGACTGAGGCGAAGACCGGGGCGAAGACCGGGGCGAAGACCGCGCCCGAGGCGGAGCCCGCCGCCGCGGTCGAGCCGCCGGCCAAGGAGAAGGCCGCAGCCCGGAGCGGACGATGAGCACCGAGACCCGGGCCGCCGGCCTCCCGGCCCAGTCGGCCGCGCCCGTCTGGACCACCGAGCTGCGCCGCGAGGACGACGCGCTGGACACCGTCGCCGAGGAGTGGGACGACCTGGTCGCCCGCTGCCGGACCGCCACCTTCTTCCAGGCCGGCGTCTGGCAGCGGTCCTGGTGGCGCCACTACGGCCGCCCCGGCGCCCTGCTGCTGGTACTGGTCCGCCGGGACGGCCGGCTGGTCGGCGCGGGCGCCTTCATGCGCCGCGGCGGCCCGTTCGGCGGCCTCACCGGCCTCGGCGCGGGGCTGGTCGACTACGGCGACGTGCTGCTCGACGACGACTGTGCCGACCGGGCCGCCGCCGAGTTCGCCGCCGCCCTCCCGCTCACCCGCCCCTGGCACTGGCTGGAGCTGCGCGAGGTCCACCCCGAGGCGGCGGTGCAGCGGGTGTACGAGCACTGGCACGGCGCCCGTCGCCGCCACCAGGACTCGCTCTGCCAGTACCTGCCGGCCATCCCGATGGAGCGGCTGCTCAAGCGGGTGCCCGGCAAGACCGCCCAGCGCAGCCGGGTGAAGCTGCGCAAGATCGCCGAGGCCGGGGTACAGGTCCGGTCCACGCCGGTGGAGGAGGTGCCGGCCGCGCTGGAGGGCCTGCTGCGGCTGCACTTCCTGCAGTGGAAGGAGCGCGGCGTCACCGCCGAGCACCGCACCGAGCGCTTCGCCCGGCACCTGACCGAGTCCACCACCGGCCTGGTCGCCACCGGCCGGGCGGCCGTCCACCAGTTCCACCTGGACGGCGAGCTGGTCGCGGTCAACCTGCTGCTGCTCTGCCCCTCCTTCGGCGGGCTCTACATGTACGGCGCCCACCCGGTGCTGCGCGAGCGGCTGGACATCGCCGGGCTGCTGTTCAGCGCGGCCCTGGACGAGACGGTCGGCGCGGGAGTCCCGGTGCTCGGCCTGCTGCGCGGCCAGGAACCGTACAAGCAGCGCTGGCGGCCGGACGGGACGCCCAACCAGCGCCTGCTGCTGGGCCCGGTCGGCGCGGCCCCGGCGGTCGCCGCCCGGGCCGGCGCGGTGCGGGCCCGGCAGGCGCTGGCGCACCAGCTGCGCACCCGCTTCCCCCGGCTCAAGGAGGCCCTCCTGGCCCGCCGCCGGGCCTGACGCTCAGCGCCGGGACGGTGTCCTGGTCGCGGAGGGGCTGGGCGATGCTCCGGCCGACGGGCTCGCCGTCGCGGCCGGCGGGGTGGGCCCGACGCTCGGGCTCGGCGCGGCCGGCGGGGTCGGCGGGGTCGGTACGACCGGCACGGTCGGGGCGGGGGGCGCCGTCGGCACGACCTGCGGCGCCCCCGGCGACCCCGCCATCAGCTGCTTGAACACCGCCGTCGAGCGCGGATTGCTCCGGCACTGGAAGAAGCCGTGCGGGCAGTAGTCGGTGACGGTCTGGTAGGTGGTGTCGTGGGTGCGCATCCAGTCGACCATCCGGCGGACGAACTCGGGGTTGTCGCCGTTGCGGAACAGCCCCCACTCCGGGTACGAGACCGACTTGCCGTGCTTGGCCGCGAACTCCACCTGGTCCTGGAGGCCGTACGGCTCGCGCACGTAGTCGTCGAAGGTGCTCCCGGCCGGCTGGTCGTAGCTGTCCATGCCGACGATGTCCACCACGTCGTCGCCGGGGTAGCACTTGGTCCACGGGATGGCGTCCAGACCCCGGTTGGGGGCGAAGTCGAAGCGGAACCGCTGCCCGGGCACCGAGCGCATCACCCCGACGATCCGGCGCCAGTACGCCTTCCAGGCGGACGGGTCGGGCTTGCAGCGGTGGGTGTACGTGATGCCGTTCATCTCCCAGCCGAGGGTGATCACGGTGTCCGCCCCGCCGAGCGCCACCAGCCGGCGGGCGAGCCGCAGGAAGTGGCTGTCGAAGTCCCCGCGCGCGCCCTGGCCGAGCAGTCTGGCGACCTCGCCGTCCGGCACGTGCGCCTCGTTGGGCACCAGCATCGGCACGCCGAGCACCAGCAGCCGGGACGGGTCGGCCAGCCGCCACTGCGACCAGAGGCCGAGCACCACCGGCTCGCCCTCGATGTCCGCCCAGCCGTTGCCCGCCAGGTAGGTGTGGCCGACCTGCATGTTCGCGTTGCCCAGCCACTGGGCGTACTTGCCGATCTGCGGGATGTAGTCGTCCCAGGAGCCGACGAAGGCGCCGAACGGCGGCTCGTGCCGGGGCCGCTGGACCGGTGGGCGGGGCGCCGCGCCGCGCGGCTCGAAGGCGTCCGAGGAGAGGCTGTGCCGTTCGGTCCCGCTGAGCGGCGTCCCGGCCGGGAAGCCGGCCGTGGCCATCAGCAGCAGAGCGGCGGCGGCCAGCGTCAGGCGGCCCATGCGCATGGTCTGTCCTCCGGTCGGGCGGGAGCTGGGCGGGTGACGACGTCGACGGGGCGTCGCGCCACGCTCGCCGACAGTAGGCCCGGTGGAGGGGAGAAAAGCCGAATGTCACCCTAAAGTGGGCGATATTCGAACGCCGTCTGCCGCAACACCCGTCCGGCCCGGCCCCGTGTATCAGCTCTGTAACGGTCCGGCGGGGCTCTCGGGGCCCGCCGCGGAGGGTTCCGCCGATCGGCCGGGGGGCCGACGGCGCAGGTGGGCGGGCGGGCGTACCGGACGGGCGCGCACGGTCCGCCGTGCGGTCGACCGGGCGCCGCGGCGGCGATTCCGGGCTGACTCGCGCACCCGCCGAAAGGTACGCTCCGGCCGTGTCCTGGAAGCCGCCGCGTGTCCTCACCCCCCGCTCGATCCTGCCTGCCCTGGCGGTGATGCTGGTCCTTGCGGCCGGTGCTGCGGCGCACGCGAACAAGCCGGTGCCGTTCGGCGACCGGGTGGCGGGCCCGGGTGACGCGGAGGCGACGCCGGTCAACTCGCAGTCGGTCAGCTCGGCCGACCTGGACCTGCGGGTGGTCGGCCCCGGCCTGGAGGCCTACCACAAGCAGACCGGCGAGCGGGCCTGGACGTACCGCCGGGAGGGCGCCGAGGCGCTCTACCTGGCGATGGCCGGGGACAACGCGATCGTGGTCTGGGACGACGGCCTGGTCACCTCGGTGCGCCCGGGCGACCACGAGGTGCGCTGGCACCGCGCCGTGCCCGGCCTGGCGGACTACCTGCGGGCCGACGGCGAGCCGGGTGCCGACAAGCGCACCGACGCCCAGCGCAAGGACACCGCCAAGCAGCGGGCCGCCGCCGCGCTGCACACCGTCCAGCGGGACGGCTCGCCCTGGCTGGCCCTGGTGACGCCCAGCCTGACCATGGGCCTGCGCGACGCCGACGGCGACCTGCGCTACAACGACCGGCCCTCCACCGGCTGCCTCTACGACCCGCTGCGCACCGTGCACACCGACTACGCCGTGCTCATCCCGCGCACCTGCACCAACAGCAGCGGGGTGGCCGTCTCCGGCGGCATCACCGGCTACCGGCTGGACAGCAACGGCTGGTCGATGACCACCGGCCCGGCCGCGACGGTGAAGGTGCTGGACGCCGGCCGGGTGGAGATCACCGACGGCCCGATCGTGCCGCCCAAGGTCTTCGACACCAAGGCGGCCGCCCCCGAGACGGGCTGCGCCAACCCGGACGCCCCGTTCGCCGCGGTCCGCCCCCAGGGCGGCTGCGTCGACCCCTCGGCGAGCCCGACGGCGACCGCCCCGGCGGCCCCCGTCACCCCGGCGGACCCGGCGGCCACGCCGCAGCAGTAGCCGGGGGAGGCCCGGCGGGTACCCCGGGGCGGTACGCCCCGGGGCGTTTGGCGCGGCCCGGTAGACTGGCCGTCATGGCTATCTTCTCCGGGCAATAGCGGGCGGCGGCGCCCCGTTCCACCGCGCCGACCGCCGATGAAGCCCTCCTTCCCGCAGCCCGGGTCCGCACCCGGCCGCCCGCCCACGTCCCAGGAGCAGACCCAGCCATGATTTCCGCCAACGCCCTAGAGCTGCGCGCCGGTGCCCGGATCCTGATCGAGTCCGCGAACTTCAAGGTCGCCGCCGGTGACCGGATCGGTCTGGTCGGGCGCAACGGCGCCGGCAAGACCACGCTCACCAAGGTGCTGGCCGGTGAGGGTCTGCCCGCCGCCGGTACGGTCACCCGCTCGGGCGAGGTCGGCTACCTCCCGCAGGACCCGCGCACCGGCGACCTGGACGTCCTCGCCAAGGACCGCATCCTCTCCGCCCGCGGCCTCGACACCGTGCTGAGGAAGATGCGCGAGAACGAGGACAGGATGGCCAACGGCAAGGGCGCCACCCGGGACAACGCGATGAAGAAGTACGCGCGCCTGGAGACCGAGTTCCTCACCAAGGGCGGCTACGCCGCCGAGGCCGAGGCCGCCACCATCGCCGCCGCGCTGGGCCTGCCGGACCGCATCCTCGGCCAGCCGCTGCACACCCTCTCCGGTGGTCAGCGCCGCCGCGTCGAGCTGGCCCGGATCCTCTTCTCGGACTCCGACGTGCTGCTGCTCGACGAGCCCACCAACCACCTGGACGCCGACTCGATCGTCTGGCTGCGGGACTTCCTGAAGACGTACAAGGGCGGCTTCATCGTCATCTCGCACGACGTCGACCTGGTCGAGACGGTCGTCAACAAGGTCTTCTACCTGGACGCCAACCGCTCCTGCATCGACGTCTACAACATGGGCTGGAAGCAGTACCAGCAGCAGCGCGAGGACGACGAGAAGCGCCGCAAGCGCGAGCGGGCCAACGCCGAGAAGAAGGCCGCGACCCTGAACGCCCAGGCCGACAAGATGCGCGCCAAGGCGACCAAGACGGTGGCCGCGCAGAACATGGCCCGCCGCGCCGACAAGCTGCTCTCCGGCCTGGAGCAGGTCCGGATGAACGACAAGGTCGCCAAGCTGCGCTTCCCGGAGCCGGCCCCCTGCGGCAAGACCCCGCTGACCGCCAGCGGCCTGTCCAAGTCCTACGGCTCGCTGGAGATCTTCACCGACGTCGACCTGGCGATCGACCGGGGTTCCCGGGTCGTCGTGCTGGGCTTCAACGGCGCCGGCAAGACCACCCTGCTGCGGATGCTGGCCGGGGTGGAGGCGCCGGACACCGGCGAGGTGATCCCGGGCCACGGCCTGAAGATCGGCTACTACGCCCAGGAGCACGAGACGCTCGACCCGGACCGCAGCGTCCTGGAGAACATGCGCTCGGCCGCGCCGGACACCGACCTGGTGCAGATCCGCAAGATCCTCGGGTCCTTCCTGTTCTCCGGCGACGACGTGGACAAGCCGGCCGGGGTGCTCTCCGGTGGGGAGAAGACCCGTCTGGCCCTGGCCACCCTCGTGGTCTCCTCGGCCAACGTGCTGCTGCTGGACGAGCCCACCAACAACCTCGACCCGGCCAGCCGCGAGGAGATCCTGGGCGCGCTGCGCGAGTTCTCCGGTGCGGTCGTGCTGGTCACCCACGACGAGGGCGCCGTCCAGGCGCTCGACCCGGAGCGGATCATCCTGCTGCCGGACGGGGTCGAGGACCTGTGGAACCCGTCGTACGCCGACCTGGTCTCGCTGGCCTGACCGGAAGTAGACGCCGGATCCGCTTTTCGGCCCAGAATATCTAGTCCTTTCGGCGTGTCCGGGAATGAAGAAGACCCGGATTCCGTTTAAGCACTTCCCGTCGGCCCGCCACTCGAACGTGGTCGGGCCGACGCTGCTGATCAGCTCTTTCTCGGCAACCGGCGGCAGCTGCCCGGGGGCGTGCACTCTGCGTGAGCGCCCTGGTGCGCTCGGATCACCACCGCAGGACCACGCATTTGCGACATCGACCTTGTCGAATGGGTGGCCAGGACGCGGTGGATGGGTGATCATGGGAATCTGACCGAGCAACGCTACGAGGAGGCACGGGTGGCCGAGACTCTGAAAAAGGGCAGCCGGGTGACCGGTGCCGCGCGTGAGAAGCTCGCGGCCGATCTCAAGAAGAAGTACGACTCCGGGGCGAGCATTCGCGCTCTCGCGGAGGAGACCGGTCGTTCGTACGGCTTCGTGCACCGGATGCTGAGCGAGTCCGGAGTGATCCTCCGGGGCCGCGGCGGTGCCACGCGTGGCAAGAACAAGGCGACTGCCGGAGCCGGTTCCTGACGGTCCGTCAGCCCTGAGCTGGATGGCGCGGCGGCAGGACGCCGACCGAGGAGACGACAGCACACCACAGCTGGGCGTCCGCCCTCGGATCGAGTGGACCGGCCGCCGATCGTCATGTCCGGACGCCGGACCCCGGGCGCCGTTCCGATCTTTCCGGGCCGGGGCCCTGCCCGTCCGCGTCCAGGTTTGTTACTCTCCGGTAGCCAAGTCCCCCGCCACCGGAGGTTCCCGCATGACCGCCCCCGCCACCGACCCGCAGGCCCCGAGCTGGGAGCGGGACGGCGTCCGACTGGAGATCGACGGCGAGCTCGCCGTCGTCACCCTCTGTCAGCCCAAGCGGCGCAACGCCCAGTCGCCCGCGCTCTGGCGCGCCCTCGCCCAGGCCGGCCGCGAACTGCCCGGCAGCGTGCGGGTGGTGCTGCTGCGCGCCGAGGGCGTCTCGTTCTCCGCCGGGCTGGACCGGGCCATGTTCACCCCCGAGGGCATCCCCGGTGAGCCCACCTTCCTGCAGCTGGCCGGCTCCGCCGACCACGAACTGGACCAGGCCATCGCCGCGTACCAGGAGGCCTTCACCTGGTGGCGCCGCGCCGACCTGGTCACCATCGCCGCCGTCCAGGGCCACGCCGTGGGGGCCGGATTCCAGCTCGCGCTCGGCTGTGACCTGCGGGTGGTCGCGGACGACGTGCAGTTCGCCATGAAGGAGACCTCGCTCGGACTCGTCCCCGACCTGGCCGGTACCAAGCCGCTGATCGAACTCGTCGGCTACGCCCGGGCACTGGAGATCTGCGCGACCGGCCGCTGGGTCGGCGCCGAGGAGGCCGCCGCGATCGGGCTGGCCAACCTGTCGGTGCCCGGCACGGAGCTCGACGGCGCCGCCCGGGACCTCGCCGCCGCCCTGCTGGCCGCGCCGCGCGGGGCCGTGATCGAGACCAAGGCGCTGCTCCAGGGCGCGTCCGGACGGTCGTACGACGAGCAGCGTTCGGCCGAACGGGCGGCCCAGGCCCGACGGCTGCGGGAGCTCGCCGGGATCGGCGACTGACCGGTCCGGCACTGCGGTGGGGCCCGGCCCCGGGGGAACACCCCGGGGCCGGGCCCCGGCGTTTCCGGGGTGCGCTCGGCGGGCGGGGCTCGTGGCGGAATGCCAGAGTTGGGGAGGTTTGCGATATAGCTGGAGCCGCTACGAGGGAGATGCGCCCCATGCCTGACACTCCGACGCCCGCGACCCTGCACAAGAACCCCGGCAGTGGGCCCACACCCGGCCCGCCCGCCGGTGCCCGGCCCGCGCCCGGTGCATCCGGCGCGGGCGGGGACGGCGGGCGGGCGGCCGGTGAGCGCGGCCGTACGGCGCTGGCGGTCGGCGTGGTGGAGAAGATCGCCGGGATGGCCGCCAGGGAGGTCTCCGGCATCCACGCGCTGGGCTCCGGGCTGGCCCGCACCTTCGGTGCGATGCGGGACCGGGTGCCCGGCGGGAAGTCGAGCATCGGGCGCGGGATCAAGGCCGAGGTCGGCGAGAAGCAGACCGCGATCGACATCGCCCTGGTGGTCGAGTACGGCGTGGTGATCCCCGAACTCGCCCGCCAGGTGCGGGAGAACATCATCGACGCGGTCGAGCGGATGACCGGCCTGGAGGTCGTCGAGGTCAACATCGCGGTCAATGACGTCCACCTCCCGGACGAACCGGAGTTCGAGGAGGAAGAGGAGCCGACGGCGTCATCGGGGCAGCGGCCCAAGCTCAAGTAGCGCCCGGCCGCGGGGTTCGCCCGGGGCGTCGGCGATCGGTGGAGGACGAGGGAGTAGCGGATGAACCTGGCCATCGTCGGCCTGGTGGTGGGCATGGCCCTCGGCTTCGCCGGGTACTTCGGCGGGTTCGCGGCGTTCCTGCTGGTGGCGGCGCTCGGGCTGGTCGGCTTCGTGGCTGGGCGGCTGCTGGAGGGCGACATCGAACTCGGCGACCTCGGGGACCTGCTCCGCGGCCGCGACCGGCGGCGCTGATGGGGGGCGCCGTTCCCGCGCCCGTCTCCGGTGCGGCCTCCGGTGCGGTCTCCGGTGCGGTCTCCGGTGCCGCCTCCGGTGCGGTCTCCGGTGCGGCGCGTCGGGGGCGGCTCCGGGTCGCGGACCGGGTGTACGAGCGGATCGCGGGGCACGCCGTGCGGGCGGTGCTCGCCGAGGTGTGGGCCGGGCGGTCGGTGAAGGGGGCGCCGCCGCGGGTGTCGGTGGTGCGGCCGGGCAGCACGGTGACCGTCCGGGTTGCGTTGGAGCTGCCGTTTCCCGCTGACCTCGCGGGCCTCGCTCGGGGGGTGCGGGACCGGGTGGCGGCGGAGGTGGTCGGGCTGACCGGGACCAGGGTTTCCGAAGTGGTCGTGGTGGTCGAGAAGTTGGTGGCGGGGGGAGCGTGGTGAAGGGGGATGCGGGGTCGGGTTCGGGGTCGGACGTGGGGTCGGGTTCGGGGTCGGACGTGGGGTCGGGTTCGGGGTCGGACGTGGGGTCGGACGTGGGGTCGGACGTGGGGTCGGACGTGGGGTTGGGGGCAGTGCGGAAGGTGCCTCGGCTGAGGTCGGGGCGGGCGGCTGTGGCGGCGCTGGTCGCCACGGGGGTGCTGGTGGTGGCGGGGGCGCTGCTGTACGACGCGGTCGCGGTGCGGGCCGGGCAGCCGGCCCGGCGGTGGCGGGCGCAGATCGCCGACGAGCTGGCCACGCGGCACTTGGACGATCTGTGGGTGTTGGTCGGCGCCGGGGTCTCGGCGCTGGTCGGCGGGTGGCTGCTGTGGCTGGCGTTCACGCCCGGACTGCGGCGCTGGCTGGTGCTGCGGCCGTACGGCGGGACGGCGGCGGCGATCGACCGGGCCGGGGTCGGGCACCTGTTGGCGGACCGGGCCGCCGGGCTGGCGGGCATCGAGCACCTGCGGATCAAGGTCGGGCGGCGCCGACTGCGGGTGTCGGTGAGTGGGCCAGTGGACCCGGCCGGTGTGCAGCGGCAGCTGCGGGAGGAGCTGGCGCGGGTGGGGCTGGCGCAGCCGCCGCGGTTGGACGTGCGGTCCTGGCGGGGGCCGGCGGGTGAGGTGGCGAGCGGTGTTGTGGCGGGCGGTGCGGTGGTGGGTGGCGTGGTGGTGGGCGGTGCTGTGACGGATGGTGCTGTGACGGGTGGTGCGCAGGATCGGTCGGGGGAGGGGGAGGGATGACCAGGACGGTCGTCAATCGGGTGCTGCTGGCGGTGGTGGGGGCGGTGCTCGTGGGGGTCGGGGTGCTGGTGCTGGCGGGCGGGTTGGATCTGTACCGGCGGGTCGGGGTCGATCCGCCGAGCTGGTGGCCGTTGACCTCGCCGGACCAGCCGGTGGTCAGTGCGCGCTCCCGGGTGCGGTGGGTCGGCTCCTCGTGGTGGTGGCCGACGGTGATCGGGGGTCTCTCGGTGTTGGTGCTGGGCATGGCTTGGTGGCTGGTCGCGCAGCTGCGGCGGACCGGGCTGCCCGGGATCAAGGTGCCGACACCGGGGGCGGGCGGGCTCCGGCTGCGGGTGAGCGCACGGGCGCTGGAGGAGGCGATGGAGCACGGTACGGCCGTCCTGCCCGAGGTCGATCGGGCAGGGGTGCGATTGGTGCGGGCGCCCGGGCACCCGCGGCTGCGCGGTGCCGTACGGCTGACGCCGGGCGGGGATCCGGTCGGGCTGGTGGAGCACTTCGAGGACGGGCCGCGGGCGGACGCCGTACGGAGCCTGGGGCTGGCGGACCTGCCGGCCGACCTGCGGATCCGGGTGCTGCAGGAGGCTCCCGCCGGGCGGCGTCGCCGGTTCGGGCGGCATCGGGGGCGGCGGGAGCGTCGTCAGCTGGAATAGCTCTTCTCGGGGCTCAGAGGGAGCGGAGGGCGCCGCCGTCGACCGGGACCATCAGGCCGGTCAGGTAGGAGGCGGCGGGGGAGAGCACGAAGGCGGCGACCTTGCCGAACTCCTCGGGGGTGCCGTAGCGGCGCAGCGGGATGGTGGCGCTGTGGTGGGCGCGGGCGGCCTCCGGGTCGGGGGCGAGGGCGTCGAGCTCGCGGACCCGGTCGGTGTCGATCCGGGCCGGGAGCAGGCCGAGCACCCGGATGCCGCGCGGGCCGAGCTCGTCGGCGAGGGACTTGGCGGCCATCGCGAGGCCGGGGCGCAGGCCGTTGGAGATGCCGAGCCCGGGGATCGGCTGGCGGACGGAGCTGGAGAGCACGAAGCCGATCACCCCGCCGGAGGGGAGGGCGGCGGCCGCGGTGCGGGCGAGGCGGAGGGCACCGAGGAAGACGGACTCGAAGGCGTCGCGCCAGGCGGACTCCGGGGTGGTCTCGACCGGGCCGGCCTGCGGGCCGCCGACGCTGATCAGGATGCCGTCGAAGCGGCCGAAGCGGGTGGTGGCCTCGGCGATCAGGCGGTCGGCGGTGTCGGGGGCGGCGTTGTCGGCGACCAGGCCGTGGGCGGTGCCGGAGCCGTGGGCGGTGCCGAGCTTTTCGAGTTCGGAGACGGCGGCGTCGACGGCTTGTTGGGTGCGGCCGCTGATGAGGACGTGGGCGCCGTCGGCGACGAGTTCACGGGCGGTGGCGAGGCCGAGGCCTCGGGTGGCGCCGGTGACGATGTAGGTCTTGTTCTTGAGTCCGAGATCCATGGGGGACATCTTGCCGGGCCGCTGCGCGGGGGCTGGGGTGTGGTGGGGGCTTTCGGGAGGGTGGGTGACGCCGGGGGCGGTTCCGGGGGTGGGCGCTCCGGGGGCTGGATGATTTTCGGACCGCCGACCCTCATCGAGGGGGCTGAGACCGTTGGCGGTCCGAAAATCACCCGTCACGCCCCTCTCCGCACCCACCCCCTCCACCGCCCCCTCCCGCAGCGCGTCCCTCTCGCCTGGGGCGGGTGAGGGGGAGGGGGGTGGTGGGGGTGGGTGGGTTGGTGCGGGGTGGGTTTTGGGGTGGGGTGTGGGTGTGCGGGGCCGAGTTGGGGCTGGCGTTGACGTCGGGGGGAAGGTTTAGCGTCGGTGGTGGCTGTTCGGGAGGAGTGGGTGGGCGTGCGGATCGGGGAGTTGGCGGAGCGGGCGGGGACGACCACGCGGGCATTGCGGTACTACGAGCAGTTGGGGTTGTTGCCGGCCCGGCGGGCGGGTAACGGGTACCGGGCGTACGGCGAGGAGGACTTGCGGCTGCTGCGGGAGATCCGGACGTTGCAGGACTTCGGGTTCGGGCTGGAGGAGACCCGGCCGTTCGTGGAGTGTCTGCGGGCGGGGCACCCGGAGGGGGATTCCTGTCCGGCCTCGTTGGAGGTCTACCGGCGGAAGTTGGCCGAGTTGGACGAGTGCATCGCGCGCTTGCGGGACGTCCGGGTGCAGGTGGCCGGGCAGTTCGAGCGGGCGGTGCGGGCGCGGGACGAGCTCGCGGCTTCCGAGCAGCCGCCGGAGTGTGAACTGGCCAGGGAGCAGAAGGAGTAGACGATGGTGGAGATCGCGGGTGTGCCGGCGGTGACGGACGAGACGTTCGCCGCGGAGGTGCTTGAGGCCGAGGGGCCGGTGCTGGTCGACTTCACGGCGGACTGGTGCCCGCCGTGCCGGATGATGGCGCCGGTGCTGGCGGACGTCGCGCGGGAGGAGGCGCACCGGTTCCGGGTGGTGAGCGTCGATGTGGACCGCAACCCCCGGACCCAGGCGGCGTACGGGGTGCTGTCGATGCCGACGTTGATGCTGTTCCGGGGCGGGCAGCCGGTGCGGTCGGTGGTGGGGGCGCGGGCGAAGGCGCGGCTGCTGCGGGAGTTGGAGGAGGTGCTCTAGGCCGGGAGGGCGTCGAGGGCGGCCTCGGGTTCGGCGGCCTGTTTGCGGCGGTCCTTGGCCTCGCGGCGGATGAGCACCCAGACGCCGACCGGGATCATCGTGGTGAACAGCCACCACTGGATGGCGTAGGCCATGTGCGGGCCGATGTCGGAGTGGTTGGGCTCGGGGATCAGCTGCGGCTGGTCGGCCGGGGCCGGGGTGCCGGCGGTGAGTTCCAGGTAGCCGCTGAGGAGGGTGGTGCCGGTCTCCTTGGACTGCTGTTCGGTGTTGATCAGGTTGAACTGGCGGTCGGGGAGGCCGGCCCGGTCCTTGACCCAGCCGCCGCTGCTGCCGGTGGTCTCGTCGGCGCGCAGCCGGCCGGTGAGGGTGACCTCGCCGGTGGGGGCGGCCGGGACGGGCGGGTACTGGGTGGCGCCGTCGCCGGAGGGGACCCAGCCGCGGTTGATCAGGACGGTGCCCTTGCCGTCGGAGAGCTTCAGCGGGGTGATGACGAAGTAGCCGAGGGTGCCGTTGGCGTCGGTCCGCTTGCGGACCACGAACTCGTGTGCCGGGTCGTACTGTCCGGTGGCCGTCACGGCGCGCCAGGTGAGGGCGGACGGCACGGCGGTGCCGGGGGCCGCGGACAGGCTGTCGAAGGGCACCGGCGAGGCCGTGAGGGCCTTGCCGATCAGCTCGTTCCGGGCCACCCGCGCCTCGTGGCGGTGCAGCTGCCAGAAGCCCAGCTTGATCGTCGCGGGGATCAGCAGCAGCGCGATCAGCATGGTGATCAGCCACTGGCGGGTCAGCAGAAAACGGTACACATGGGAACGGTACGCCGACCTCACAACGGGCTCACGCACCGGGGTGCGGGGCGACCTCGCGCAACAGCTGGAGGAAGGCGTCCTCGGTGACGATCGGGGTTCCGACGTCGCGGGCCTTGCGGGCCTTGCCGCTCCAGCTGGTCGGCTCGTTGGTGACCAGGAGGCTGGTGAGTCGGCTGACGGAGGTGGCGATGTGCAGGCCGGCCTCGACGGCGCGGTCCTCCAGCACCTCGCGGTCGGTGGCGGTGTCGCCGGTGAAGGCCACCCGCATGCCCTGGACCAGCGGCTTGCCGTCCTCCCAGCGCCCCGGGTTGGGGTACGGGCAGGGCTGGCGCTTCTTGGCCTGGCGGTACTGGGCGCCGGTCCAGTTGCCGCGGCCGGGGGCGGCGGGCTCGTCCTCGCCGAGGTCGGTGACCGCGACGCAGGTCTGGAAGGGGAGTGGGATGCCGTGGGTGCGGGCCAGCCGGAGGCTGGGGCGGAAGGCCTCGGCGAGCACCCGGGCGTCGTCCAGGGCGTTGTGGGCCTGGCGCTGCTGGACGCCGAAGTGGGCGGCGAGCGAGGAGAGCTTGCCGTTGGGCAGCGGGAGGCGCAGGTCGCGGGAGAGCACCATGGTGCACAGCCGCTGCTCGACCGGGGCGCTGCGGCCGGCCCGGGAGAACTCGCGGGAGATCATGTTCCAGTCGAACAGCGCGTTGTGCGCGACCAGCACGCGGTTCGCCAGGCGGGCCGCGAACTCATCGGCGATCTCGGGGAAGGTCGGCGCGCCGGAGAGCAGTTCGGCGGTGAGGCCGTGGATCCAGACCGGGCCGGGGTCCCGCTCGGGGTTGACCAGGGTGTACCAGTGGTCGGTCACCTCGCCGTCGCCGTCCAGCTGGTAGACGCCCGCCGAGATGACGCGGTCGGAGCGGCCGAGACCGGTGGTCTCGACGTCGACCACCGCGAAGCCCTCGGCGGGGGCGGCGGAGCGCTGGGCGGGGACCGGGGCGGTCCGCGGCGCGCCGTACGTCTCGGGCTGGATCGGTTGCATGGTCCAACAGGATAAGGGGCGAGTCGGCCGGGGCCGGTCGAAATGTTCCGACCGGGCAGCCGGAATAGAGTGGTCCGCATGGGTGTCGTACACCTGGTCGAGATCGTTTCCGGCCGGTGGGCCGGCTTTGTGTGAGGAAGAACGCATGCGCGCCACGGTGATCCACGGACCGAACGACATCCGTATCGAAGAGGTGCCGGACCCGGTGATCAAGCACCCGACGGACGTCGTGCTCCGGGTGGTCAACGCCTGTATCTGCGGCAGTGACCTGTGGGCGTACCGGGGTGTCGCCCAGCGGGTGCCCGGGCAGCGGATCGGTCACGAGTTCCTGGGTGTGGTGGAGGAGGTCGGCGCCGAGGTCCGGGGCTTCGCGAAGGGCGATTTGGTGGTCGCGCCCTTCGTGTGGTCGGACGGGGTCTGTGAGTTCTGTCTCGAGGGTCTGCAGACGTCGTGTCCGCACGGCGGGTTCTGGGGGTCGGTGGGTTCGGACGGCGGTCAGGGCGAGGCGGTGCGGGTGCCCTTCGCGGACGGGACGCTGGTGAAGCTGCCGAAGGAGGCCGCGGGCGACGAGAAGCTGCTGCCGGGCCTGCTGGCGCTGTCCGACGTGATGGCCACCGGGCACCATGCGGCGGTCTCGGCGCGGGTGCGCCCGGGGGCGACGGTCGCGGTGGTCGGCGACGGCGCGGTGGGCCTGTGCGGCGTGCTGGCGGCACAGCGGCTGGGCGCGGGCCGGATCATCGCGCTGGGCCGGCACCCGGCCCGGACCGAGCTGGCCCGGCGCTTCGGCGCGACGGACGTGGTGGCCGAGCGCGGCGACGCCGCGGTCGAGGCTGTGAAGGAGCTGACCGGCGGCCTGGGCGCGCACGCGGTGCTGGAGGCGGTCGGCACCGAGGAGTCGATGCGGACGGCGATCTCGATCACCCGGGACGGCGGCGCGGTCGGCTATGTGGGTGTCCCGCACGGTGGCAGCGCGGGCGTCGACATCGGTCAGATGTTCGGCCGAAACGTTTCGCTCAACGGCGGTGTCGCCCCGGCCCGGGCGTACATCCCCGAGCTGCTGCCCGACGTGCTCTCGGGCGCGATCGAGCCGGGCCTGGTCTTCGACCGGACCGTCGACCTGGACGGCGTGCCGGACGGCTACCGGGCCATGGACGACCGTTCCGCGCTGAAGGTCCGGATCGCCTTCTGAGTCTGACGCTTCGTCAAGAGGGGCGGCACCGCTGGACGGTGTCGCCCCTTTCGGTTGTGGTGACCCTGGTCCGCAGGTGACGCGAGTGGTGGTTTTCGGCCAATTGGATAGTGCGAGGGGGTGAACGACTGGCTGATCGCGGTCAACCCCTTCCGGCGTGGGCACGACGCTCCTAGCATTGCGCGGCGCGCACGAGGAATGTGACGCCCCTCACGTTCGAATCGTCCCCCCGTGCGACCGCTACGCCGAAGGAGTGAGGAGACAGAGTGGATTCGCCGCCGATCACCACTACCGCTACGGAAGTCCAACTCATCGATGACAGCGAGGAGTTCCGTACCCTGCGGCGCTCGTTCCGGAGCTTCGCCTTCCCGGTCACCATCGGCTTCGTGCTCTGGTACCTGCTCTACGTACTGCTCTCCTGCTACGCCCCCGGACTGATGGGCACCAAGGTCGTCGGGAACATCAACGTGGCCCTGGTGCTCGGGCTGCTCCAGTTCGCCACCACCTTCGTCATCGCCGCCTGGTACGCCCGCTATGCGGACCGGCGGATCGACCCGCCCGCCGCCGCGATCCGCGAGGCCCACGGCGCCGTCGTCCACGCCCCCCGGGAGTCCGCCGAATGACACCGCTTGCCAGCTCCGCCACGGAGCACCGCGGTCTGATCATGTCCTTGTTCGGGCTCTTCGTGGTGGCCACCCTGGTCATCACCGTCTGGGCCGGGCGGCAGAACCGCAGCGCCGCCGACTTCTACGCCGGCGGCCGCGGCTTCACCGGCTTCCAGAACGGCCTGGCGATCTCCGGCGACTACATGTCGGCCGCGTCCTTCCTCGGCATCGCCGGGATCATCGCGCTCACCGGGTACGACGGCTTCCTGTACTCGATCGGCTTCCTGGTGGCCTGGCTGGTCGCGCTGCTGCTGATCGCCGAACCGCTGCGCAACTCCGGCCGGTTCACCATGGCGGACGTGCTCGCGTTCCGGATGCGCCAGCGCCCGGTGCGCACCGCGGCCGGGATCTCCACCATCGTGGTCTCGATCTTCTACCTGCTCGCCCAGATGGTCGGCGCCGGAGCCCTGGTGGCGCTGCTGCTGGGGGTCACCGGGGAGGGGGCCAAGCGCTGGACCATCCTCGCGGTCGGCGCACTGATGATCATCTACGTGGTGATAGGGGGCATGAAGGGCACCACCTGGGTGCAGATCGTCAAGGCCGTGCTGCTGATCGCCGGCGCCGCACTGATGACCGTCCTGGTGCTCGCCAAGTACCACTTCAACCCCTCGGAGCTGCTCGGCGCGGCCGCCTCCGCGAGCGGCAAGGGCGCGGCCTTCCTCGAACCGGGGCTGAAGTACGGGGCCACCGACACCTCCAAGCTCGACTTCATCAGCCTGGGGATCGCGCTGGTCCTCGGCACCGCCGGCCTGCCGCACATCCTGGTCCGCTTCTACACCGTCCCCACCGCCAAGACGGCCCGGAAGTCCGTGCTCTGGGCGATCGGCATCATCGGCGTCTTCTATCTGATGACCCTGGCGCTCGGCTTCGGCGCGGCCGCGCTGGTCGGCCGCAGCGGCATGGTGGCCGTCGAGGGCAAGACGCCCTCCGGCAACACGGCGGCGCCCCTGCTCGCCGAGCAGCTCGGCGGCGGGGCCGGCACCACCGGCGGGGCGATCATGCTCGCGGTGATCTCGGCGGTCGCCTTCGCCACCATCCTCGCCGTGGTCGCCGGCCTCACCCTGGCCTCCTCGGCCTCCTTCGCGCACGATCTGTATGCCAACGTGATCCGGCGCGGGAAGGTGAGCGAGAAGGAGGAGGTGCGGTCCGCGAAGTGGGCCGCCGTCGGGATCGGCGCCGTCTCCATCGTGCTCAGCCTCTACGCGGGCAAGCTCAGCACCGCGGCCCTGGTCGCGCTGGCCTTCGCGGTGGCCGCCTCCGCCAACCTGCCGACCCTGCTCTACTCGCTGTTCTGGAAGCGCTTCACCACCGCCGGCGCGGTCAGCTCGGTCTACGCGGGCCTGATCTCCTCGGTGGTGCTGGTGGTGTTCTCCCCGGTGCTGTCCGGGAGCGCGAAGTCGCTCTTCCCGGACGCCGACTTCCACTGGTTCCCGCTGGAGAACCCCGGCCTGGTGTCCATCCCGATCGGTTTCCTGGCCGGCTGGCTCGGCACCCTGCTGTCCAAGGAGCGTCCGGACCCGGCGAAGTACGCTGAACTGGAGGTCCGCTCGCTGACCGGGCTGGGCGCCCACTGATCGATCCGCATGACTATGCTGGCCCGGCCCCCGCCGCGACGGTGGCCGGGCCGGCTGCTTTTCGGGAAGGGACGCACGTGCTGCTCGACTCCTTCGGACGACGCGCCGTCGACCTGCGGGTCTCCCTCACCGACCGGTGCAACCTCCGCTGCACCTACTGCATGCCGGAGGAAGGGCTGCAGTGGCTGGCCAAGCCCGATCTGCTGACCGACGAGGAGATCGTCCGGCTGGTCACCCTGGCCGTGCGCGACCTGGGCGTGCGGGAGGTCCGCTTCACCGGCGGTGAGCCGCTGCTGCGCCCCGGGCTGGTCGCGGTCGTCGCCGCCTGCTCCGAGCTGGAGCCGCGCCCCGAACTGTCGCTGACCACCAACGGCATCGGGCTGGCCCGCACCGCGACGGCGCTGCGCGAGGCCGGACTGGACCGGGTCAACGTCTCGCTGGACACCCTCGACCCCGAGGTGTTCTTCACCCTCACCCGCCGCCGGCGCCACCAGGACGTGCTGGACGGGCTGGCCGCCGCCGAGGCGGCCGGGCTGGCGCCGGTGAAGCTGAACGCCGTGCTGATGCGCGGGGTCAACGACCACGAGGCGGCCGACCTGCTGGCCTGGTGCCTGGAGCGGAACTACGAGCTGCGCTTCATCGAGCAGATGCCGCTGGACGCCCAGCACGGCTGGGACCGCTCGTCGATGGTCACCGCGGGGGAGATCCTGGACCTGCTGCGGGCCCGCTTCGCACTCACCCCGGAGCCGTCCGCGAGCCGGGGCGCGGCGCCCGCCGAGCGCTGGGTGGTGGACGGCGGGGTCGGTCGGGTCGGCGTGATCGCCTCCGTCACCCGGCCGTTCTGCCGGGCCTGCGACCGCACCAGGCTGACCGCCGACGGGCAGGTGCGCAACTGCCTGTTCGCGACCGGGGAGACCGACCTGCGCACCGCGCTGCGCTCGGGGGCGGACGACGCGGAGCTGGCCGCGCTGTGGCGGGCGGCGATGTGGGGCAAGAAGGCCGGGGCCGGGATCGACGACCCGGAGTTCCACCAGCCCGAGCGGCCGATGTCGGCGATCGGCGGCTAGGAGGCCGACTCCTCCGGGGTCCAGTCGGCGAAGGCGACGACCTCCTTGAGGAAGCCGCGCACGCCCAGGAACTGGGACAGGTGCTCGCGGTGCTCCTCGCAGGCGAGCCAGGTCTTGCGGCGGTCCGGGGTGTGCAGCTTCGGGTTGTTCCACACCAGCACCCAGTGGGCGTCGGCCCGGCAGCCCTTGGCGGAGCAGATCGGGGTCTGCGGGGTCTCCATCGGGGGCCGTCCTCGGTGCTCGGCGGGTGCGTCGTCACCGCCAGTCTGTCACGCCGGCCCGGCCTGCCCGGATCCGGGCATGGCGACGCCGGGCAGCCACGGGGGGAGCCGCCCGGCGTCGGTCCGTCGCTCCGACGGGGGATGCGGAGCGCGTACGCAGTATGTCACGCCGAGAGCCTCGGATGGGGAGGTCTTGCATGATTAATCTGAGCTTCTTTTGAGCTTTCGTCGAGCCGATTCTGGCTCAACCCCCGTAAATCGGACGGTCAGTCCGTGCCCGGTGACGTTTCGGTCGCCGAGGTCTTTGCCTGTCCTGTACCAGTGGCCGCACCAGCCCCACCCGTACCACCGGGGCCGAGCATCAGGGGGGTGTCGGCCGGGAAGTCGAAGGTGCTGGGGAGTCCCGGCGCGCGCTCCCGGCCCGCGTTGGCGATCAGTACCGCGAAGTACGGCAGCAGCACGCCGCCCGCCAGAGCGGCGAGGGCGAGCCAGCGCTCGACGTTCCACAGCACCACCGCGAGCAGCACGCAGACGGTGCGGAGCAGCATCGAGATGACGTAGCGGCGCTGGCGCCCCCGGACGTCCTCGGAGAGGCTGCTGCGCGCCCCCGTGATCCGGTAGATCCGTCCGCCGTCGGCGCTCTTGCCCATGTGTCCAACCGCCCTCGTCCAGGCATCCGCGCGCCGTTCCGCGCGGCCTCCTCACGGTACGCCCGGGGGCAGGGGACGACGAGACCGGGTGGGCGGGGCCCACCCGGTCGGGCGTGATACGGGGCCAACAGGCCCCAAATGCTCTAGGAGCGTCGGGAGAGGTACTGCGGGGGGACGGCGTCGGTGAGCCAGACGCCGTTCTCGCTGAGCCGGAACTCGTGGCCGGCCGCGGCCATCGCGGCCGCGTTCACGGTGAGCACGACCGGGCGGCCGTGCCGGGCGCCGACCCGGGTGGCCGTCTCGGTCTCCGCCGACAGGTGCACGTCCTGGCGGGCCATCGGGCGCAGCCCCTCGCGGAAGATCGACGCCAGGTGGCGGTCGGCGGTGCCGTGGTAGAGCACCGGCGGCGGCACGGTGGCGGCCAGACCGAGGTCGACCGCCACCGTGTGGCCCTGGTTGGCGCGGATCGAGAGGCCGTCCGGCGAGTAGCCGAAGCGCCGCTTGTTGTTGGTGGCCACGACGTGGTCCAGGTCGGGCCGGGACAGCCGGTTGCCCTTGGCCGCCAGCGCGGTGAGCAGCACGTCGATCCGGACCCAGCCGGCGTCGTCCAGCGTGATGCCGACCCGGTCGGGGTCGTGCCGCAGGATGCGGGACAGCATCTTGCTCGTCTTGACCAGCCGCTTCTCGTCCATCATGTTCTTGGTATCCCCCCGTCGGCCGGCGGCTATGAGGCCTGGCTGACCGAACTCATGTTGAAGTCCGCGACACGCACGGGTGGCATCGCGGTGCGGGTGAAGTAGTCGCTCCACTCGCGGGGCAGGCAGCGTTCGGTGCGGCCCGCCTCGGTGATCCGGCCGAGCAGGTCGACCGGGGACTCGTTGAACCGGAAGTTGTTGACCGCGCCGACCACTTCGCCGTTCTCCACCAGGTAGACGCCGTCCCGGGTGAGACCGGTGAGCAGCAGCGTCGCCGGGTCCACCTCGCGGATGTACCAGAGGCAGGTGAGCAGCAGGCCGCGCTCGGTGCGGGCGATCATCTCGTCCAGGGTCGGCGCGGACTCCTGGTCCGGCGTCTCCAGCACCAGGTTGTCGACCGCCGGGCGCAGCGGCAGGCCGGTGAGGGCGGCCGCGTGGCGGCTGGTGATCAGCTCGGTCAGCACGCCCTCGTGGATCCAGTCGGTGGCGGCGATCGGCGCGCCGTTGTCGAAGACCGAGACGTCGCCGCCGGTGCGGTGCGCCAGCACGAACGGGGCGGCCTCCAAGCCGGGTTCGCCCGGGTCGGCGCGCAGGGTCAGCGGCAGCGGGGCGAGCTTCTCGCCGAGCCGGGTGCCGCCGCCGGGCCGGGAGAAGACCGTCCGGCCCTCGTGGGCGTCCCGGCCGCCGGAGGACCAGTGGAGGTAGATCATCAGGTCGGCGACGGCCGAGGGCGGCAGCAGCGTCTCGTAGCGCCCGGCCGGCAGGTCGACCTTGCGGGCGCCCCAGCCGAGCCGCTTGGTGAGCTCGGCGTGCAGGGCGGGGACGTCGATGTCGGTGAAGTCCCGGGTGGCGGCGCCGACCCAGGCCGAGCCGGTGAGGTCGGCGGTCTTGCCGTTGATCTCGACCATCCCGGTGGGCTGGTCGTGGCGCAGCCGCAGGCCGGTGGAGCTGCCCAGGTAGCTGGTGGTGACCTCGTGCCGGGCGAAGCCGTAGAGCAGCTCGCCCTGGGCGGCGGCGCGGGCGAAGGCCTCGCCGAGGGCCGGGCCGAAGGCCTCGAACACCTCGATGGAGGTTTCCGCGGGCGGCTCCGTGAAGTCCGGGGAGGCCGGCCGGCCGTCGAGCAGCGGCTGGGCGTCCTCGGCCGGGCCGGCCGCGCGGGCGGCATCCTCGGCGGCCCGGACCAGGCCCTCGACGTCCGCCGCGGTGACGGCCTCGCGGGAGACCACGCCGGAGGCGGTGCCCTCGGCGCCGGCCACGGTGGCGATCACGGTGAGGCGGCGTCCGCGGGTGACGCCGTTGGTGGTCAGGGCGTTGCCGGCCCAGCGCAGGTTGGCGGTGGACTCCTCGTCGGCGATCACCACGCAGCCGTCGGCGCGGGAGAGGCCGAGGGCCAGCTCGACGAGTTCGTGGGGCTGCATCGCGGTCATCAGTGACCCGCCTCCTGCTGGGTGTTGAGCACGTTGACGTTGCGGAACAGCGCCGACGGGCAGCCGTGGCTGACCGCCGCGATCTGGCCGGGCTGCGCCTTGCCGCAGTTGAAGGCGCCGCCGAGGACGTAGGTCTGCGGGCCGCCGACCGCCGCCATCGAGCCCCAGAAGTCGGTGGTGGTGGCCTGGTAGGCGAAGTCCTTGACCTGGCCGGCGAGTTCGCCGTCCTTGATGGCGTAGGCGCGCTGGCCGGTGAACTGGAAGTTGTAGCGCTGCATGTCGATCGACCAGGAGCGGTCGCCGACGATGTACAGGCCGTTCTCCACCCCGGCGAACAGGCCCTCGGTGTCCGGGCCGTCGGCGGCGGGCTGCAGCGAGACGTTGGCCATCCGCTGCACCGGGACGTGCGCGGGGGAGTCCGCGAAGGCGCAGCCGTTGGAGCGCTCGAAGCCCTTCAACTTGGCCATGCCGCGGTCGAGTTGGTAGCCGACCAGGACGCCGTCCCGGATCAGGTCCCAGGACTGGGTGGCGACGCCCTCGTCGTCGTAGCCGATGGTGGACAGGCCGTGCTCGGCGGTGCGGTCGCCGGTGACGTGCATCAGGTCGGAGCCGTAGCGCAGGCTGCCGAGCTGGTCGAAGGTGGCGAAGGAGGTGCCGGCGTAGGCGGCCTCGTAGCCGAGCGCGCGGTCCAGCTCGGTGGCGTGGCCGATCGACTCGTGGATGGTCAGCCAGAGGTTGGACGGGTCGATGACCAGGTCGTAGCGGCCCGGGCGGACGCTCGGGGCCTTCATCTTCTCGGCCAGCAGGACGGGCAGTTCGGCGATCTCGGCGTCCCAGTCCCACTCGCCGCCGGCCGGGCTCCGTCCCTCGGGGGACGACCCCCGGAGCCCCGTGAGGAACTCATAGCCGCGGCCGACCGGCGGGGCCAGGGTGCGCATCGAGTCGAAGGCGCCGGTGCGCTCGTCGACCGAGGTGGCCTCCAGGTCGGAGTAGAGCCGGATCCGCTGCTGGGTCGTCACGGTGCCCGCGGTGTCGGCGTAGAACTTGTTCTCCTGCACCGTCAGCAGGGCCGCCTGGACGTGCGAGACGCCCGGGGCGGCCAGCAACCGGGCGCTGCGCTCGGCGAGCAGCGCGGTCTTGTCGGCGTCCGGCACCTCGAAGGGGTTGACCTCGTACGCGGAGACCCAGGTGACGTCCCGGTGGACGGGCTCGTCGGCCAGCTCGACCCGCTCGGCGGAGCCGGCCGCCCGGCTGATCCCGCCGGAGAGCCGGGCCACCGCGACGGCCTGGGCGGCGACCTTCGCCGCGGCCTCGGGAGTGAGGTCCACCCCGGCGGCGAAGCCCCAGGCGCCGTCCAGCAGCACCCGGACGGCGAAGCCCAGCTGCACGCTGTCGGAGGTGCCGGCCGGACGGGCGTCGCGCAGCCGCCAGGAGGCGCTGCGGACCCGCTCCAGGCGGAAGTCGGCGTGGCTCGCGCCGAGTTCGCGGGCCCGGGCGAGGGCGGCGTCGGCGAGGGTACGCAGCGGGAGGGCGAGGAACAGCGGGTCGACGGCGCGCCCGTGCGGGGCGCCGGCGCTGTCGGCCGGAGGGATCGGAGGCAATCGGGCTCCCAGGTCGCGGAGGGTGGCGGTGCGGAGCCACAGGGGCGTCCGCACCGCATCATTTCCCGTCCACCGGGTTTCCGGCCAGCGCATTTCGCCTGCTGCGTCGCGGTTTTCGGCCAGGTCGGTCAGGGCCTGTCGGGGCTTGTCGGAGCCTGTCAGGGCTAGTCAGGGCTAGTCGGGGCTTTTCGGGGCTTGTCGGGGCTTGTCGAGATCCGTCAGGAGACGGACTCCCACCAGCCGTCCAGCTCCGGCGGGTTGTCCACGTCGATCCGCTCGCCGGGGCGCGGCACGGCCAGCGGGACGGCCTGGGCCTTGGCCTCCTTGAGCAGCCGTTCGATCGGCTCGGCCCACGGGTGCAGGCCCAGGTTGAAGGTGCACCAGTGGACCGGCACCAGCAGTCCGGCGGTGAGGTCCCGGTGGGCGAGGACGGCGTCCTCGGGGGTCATGTGGATGTCCGGCCAGGCGGCGTCGTAGGCGCCGATCTGCACCAGCGCGGCGTCGAAGGGGCCGTGCTGCGCGCCGATCCTGGCGTAGCCCTCGAAGTAGCCGGAGTCGCCGGTGTAGAAGACCTTGCGGGTCGGGCCCGCGATCACCCAGGAGCCCCACAGGGTGGTGTTGCGGGTCAGGCCGCGGCCGGAGAAGTGGTGCGCGGAGGTGAGGGTGAGGACGAGCTCGCCCAGGGTGCAGGTCTCGTCCCAGTCCAGCTCGATGATCCGGTGCTCGGGGACGCCCCAGCGGCGCAGGTGGCCGCCGATGCCGAGCGGCACCGCGAAGGGCGCGGACTGGCTGCGCACCAGGCGCTTGACGGTCGCCATGTCGAGGTGGTCGTAGTGGTCGTGCGAGATCAGCACCGCGTCGACCGGCGGAAGCTCCTCCAGCTCGACCGGGACCGGGTGCAGCCGCTTGGGGCCGAGGTGGGCGGCGGGGGAGCAGCGGTCGCTCCAGATCGGGTCGAGCAGCACGCGCGAGCCCTCGATCTCCACCAGCGCGGAGGCGTGGCCGTACCAGGTGATCTCCACGCCCTCGGCGGCCGTGCCCGGGGAGGCGGCGGGGCGGACGGTGGGCACCGGGTGGGCCGGGACACGGCCCTCGCGCTGGAAGAGCATCCGGCGGACGGTGTCCCGGTCGAAGTCGGGGGTGGCGCCGGGCCGGGCGAGGGTGGAGGGGGCGTTGTGGAAGACGCCGTCGCGGTACTGCGGGGAGTCGCGCACCCGCTCCTCGCGCTCGCCGTCCGGGCGGCGTCCGAACGCCGCGGGCAGGTCGCGCAGCGCCCAGGCGGTCGCGCCCAGACCCGCCGCCAGGGCGGTGAGGGCGAGCAGTCGTCCGCGTCCGGGGGTGCTCCCGGGCCGTGCCTTGGTCATGCGCCCTGCCTTCGTATCCTCGCCGGGACTCTTCGGGGGAAGGGTACGTCCGGCCCCGGGGTCGGCCCGCACCACGGGGGCAACGGGCACGCCCGCCCACGTTGTTCCCGTACAGCGGCCCCTTTCGCGGCGGGGCTCCGGCCTGCGGCGGACGGCCGGGAGGCACCGGATGCTGCGGGTGCGGATTGTCGGATTGCGACAGTTCCTCTGGTGCTGCGCTGTGGGAGCTCGATTCGCCGCCGCCGCCGACCGCCCGATAGCGTCACACTGCGTACGCATTCCGACGTACGTGCCACACACGGAGAGAGGTGGATCGTTGAGCCGCTCGGTTCTCGTCACCGGAGGAAACCGGGGCATCGGCCTCGCGATCGCCCAGGCCTTCGCCGAAGCAGGCGACAAGGTGGCCATCACCAGCCGTTCGGGTGAGGTGCCCGAGGCCCTCGCCAAGTACAACGTCCTCGCGGTGCGCTGCGACATCACGGACGCCGGGCAGGTGGACGCCGCCTTCACCGAGATCGAGCAGAAGCACGGCGCGGTCGAGGTGCTGGTCGCCAACGCGGGCATCACCAAGGACACGCTGCTGCTGCGGATGTCCGAGGAGGACTTCACCTCCGTCGTGGACACCAACCTGACCGGCACCTTCCGGGTGGTCAAGCGCGCGTCGAAGCTGATGATGCGGGCCAAGAAGGGCCGCGTGGTGCTGATCTCCTCCGTGGTGGGCCTCTCCGGCTCGCCGGGCCAGGCCAACTACGCCGCCTCCAAGGCCGGCCTGGTGGGCTTCGCCCGCTCCCTGGCGCGCGAGCTCGGTCCGCGCAACATCACCGTCAACGTGGTCGCCCCCGGCTTCGTCGACACCGACATGACCGCCGTGCTCAGCGACGAGCGCCGCGCGGAGATCGTCTCGGACGTGCCGCTGGGCCGTTACGCGGCGCCCGCCGAGGTCGCGTCCACCGTGCGGTTCCTCGGTTCGGACGAGGCCGCGTACATCACCGGAGCCGTCATTCCCGTCGACGGCGGATTGGGTTTGGGTCACTGATCATGAGTGGAATCCTCGAGGGCAAGCGGATCCTGATCACCGGTGTGCTGATGGAGTCCTCCATCGCCTTCCACACCGCCCGGCTGGCCCAGGAGCAGGGCGCCGAGATCATCCTCACCGCCTTCCCCCGCCCGAGCCTGACCGAGCGCATCGCCAAGAAGCTGCCGAAGCCGGTCAAGGTCCTGTCGCTGGACGTCTCCAGCCCGGAGGACCTGGCCGGCATCGCCGAGCAGGTCCGCGAGACCCTGCCGACCCTGGACGGCATCGTCCACTCGATCGGGTTCGCGCCGCAGGACGCCCTGGGCGGCAACTTCCTGGACACCCCGTGGGAGTCCGTCGCCACCGCGATGCACGTCTCGGCGTACTCGCTGAAGTCGCTCACCATGGCGCTGCTGCCGCTGATGCAGGACGGCGGCTCGGTCGTCGGCCTGACCTTCGACGCCCAGTTCGCGTGGCCGCAGTACGACTGGATGGGCCCGGCCAAGGCCGCCCTGGAGTCGACCAACCGCTACCTGGCCCGCTACCTGGGCGAGCGGGACATCCGCTGCAACCTGATCTCGGCGGGCCCGATCGGCTCGATGGCCGCCAAGTCCATCCCGGGCTTCGGCGACCTGGCCGACACCTGGAACCAGCGCTCCCCGCTGAAGTGGGACCTGAGCGACCCGGAGCCGGCCGGCCGCGGCGTCGTCGCCCTGCTGTCGGACTGGTTCCCGAAGACCACCGGCGAGATCATCCACGTCGACGGCGGTCTGCACGCCATCGGCGCCTGACCGGCTGTTCCTCCGCCGCTGCCCGGCACCCCCACCACGGGGGTGCCGGGCAGCGGCGTTTCCGGCCCCGGAGAGCGTCAGGAGTCGGCGGTCGCGCAGGCGCCGATGGCGTGGCCGGCCTCGATCGAGGCGCGCTGGACGTCCCCGTCCCGGATGGCGTCCCGGATGGTGTGGTGGCCGATGTAGCGCTCGGCGATCAGCTCGGGGCCGACGTCGTTGCGCAGGTGCTCGCGGGTGACCTCGCCGAGGTCGGAGTAGACGGCGAGCAGCACGTCGTTGTGGGCGGCGGCCACCACGGCGTGGTGGAAGGCGGCGTCGGCCTGGACAAAGTCCTCGGCGTCGCCGGAGCGCCAGGCGGCCTCCCGCCGTTCGAGCGCGGCGTCGAGCAGGCCGAGGTCGCGCTCGGTGCGGCGGACGGCGGCCAGGCCGGCCGCGGAGGTCTCCAGTGCCGCCCGCAGCTCGGCGACCTGCGCCTGGTCGGCGTCGGCGAAGCGGCGGTGCATCACCCCGGCCAGCTCGCTGGTGGCCAGCACGTACGTGCCGGAGCCCTGGCGGATGTCGAGCAGCCCGTTGTGGGCGAGTGCCCGGACGGCCTCGCGGACGGTGTTGCGGGCCACCCCGAGCTGTTCGACCAGGGCGGCCTCGGTCGGGATGCGCGAGCCGACGGGCCACTCCCCGGAGGTGATCTGGGCGCGCAGCTGCGCGATCACCTGGTCGGACAGCGGGGTGCGCCTCGGCGAGGACAGCGCCACGGGGACTCCTAGCGACTACGGGGTGGGGTGGGCCCTGCGGGGGATGTGGCCGGTGGATGAACGGTCGGCACATCATGCCAATTCCAAGGTGCATCAATTCATCCCATCATTCTATGATGGCGCCTATGCCTCCCGCAGCAGACACCACCACCACCCCACGAAGCGAGGCCCGGCCGCAGGCCGAGCGGCCGCCCGCCCCCGCCAAGTACCTCGGCGTGCTGTTCGCCGTCGCGATCGCCGCCGCCGCCTTCAACCTGCGCCCCGTGGTCACCAGCCTCGGGCCGCTGCTCAAGCAGGTCCGCGAGGACCTCGGGATGAACCCGACGCTCGCCGGGCTGCTCACCGCCGTCCCGTCGCTGTGCTTCGGGCTGTTCGGCTTCGCCGCGCCCGCCGCGGCCCGCCGGATCGGTCCGATCGCGGTCGTCACGGCGGGCATGGGCGCCATCACGGCGGGCGTTCTGGCCCGCTCCTTCGCCGGGGGCACTGCCGTGTTCCTGCTGCTCACCGCCCTCGCCCTGGCCGGGGTGGCGGTCTCCAACGTGCTGCTGCCGGTGGTGATCAAGCGGTACTTCCCGGACAAGGTCGGGCCGATGATCGGCCTCTACTCGATGGCACTGTCCGCCGGCACCGCGCTGGCGGCGGCCGTCACCGTGCCGCTGACCAAGTCGCTCGGCGGCGACTGGCGCTACGGCCTGGGTGTCTGGGCCGTCCTGGGGGCGGTCGCCCTGGTGCTCTGGCTGCTGGTGCTGATCGCCAAGCGGGAGCGCGGCGAGCGGGCCGGCGGCGCGGCCGCCCCCGTCCGGCTGCCGATCACCCGGAGCCGGACCGCCTGGGCACTGGCCGGGTACTTCGGCCTCCAGGCCACCGGCGCGTACGTGGTCATGGGCTGGATGTCGCAGATCTTCCAGGACGCCGGCATCGGCGAGGGCACCACCGGGGTGCTGCTCGCGGTCACCATGGTGATCGGCGTGCCGGTCTCCTTCGTGCTGCCCAACCTGGCCGCCCGGCGCGGTGACCAGCGGCTGTTCGTGGTCGTGCTGGCCTGCTGCGGCATCGCCGGGTACGCCGGGTTGGCGCTCGCCCCGGCCGGGGGCGCCTGGCTCTGGGCCGTCCTGCTGGGCCTGTCCAACTGCGCCTTCCCGCTGGTGCTGACCATGATCGGGCTGCGCGCCCGGACGGCCGGCGGGGTCGCGCAGCTCTCCGCCTTCGCCCAGGGCATCGGCTACCTGGTGTCCATCCCGGGCCCGATCCTGGTCGGATGGCTCTACGGGGCCACCGGTCAGTGGTACGGGCCGCTGGGCTTCCTGGCGCTGCTGCTGGTGCCGCAGATGCTGCTCGGCCTGCGCGCCGCCCGGGCCCGGCACATCGAGGACGAGGCCGTCCTCCCGGCCGGGAAGGCCGAGCAGGTCAAGGCCTGACCGGGAAGGTCAAGGCCTGACCAAGGCGGTGGGGCCCGTCGGGGACGGGCGTGTTCGGGGTGGGAGAATCCCGACATGCCCGTTCTCGACCCGAACCCCACCGACGGCCGCAAGCAGCTCGGCCGCATCGCGCTCCTCTTCGCCGGCATCGTGGTGCTGGTGGCGATCATCGCCACCGTCGCCACCGCGATGGGCTGAGCCCGCCGCACCGCCCGCCCGGACGCCCGCCGGCAGGGCCGCCAGCGCCGCCGTCCGGGCAGCCCCGCCGGAGGCCGTACCAGCGCCGTACCACCGGTGACGCCCCGGTGAACGGGGCGTGATGGCACCCGCCACCCCGGGGGGTGGCGGCAAACGGGAGCGTCGCGCCCCCGGGCCGCTTTTCTGCCAAGCTTGCTGGGTATGAGCGCCGACACGCCCCGCAGGATCATCGTTCTCCGTCACGCCAAGGCCGACTGGCCGAACGGAGTGGACGACCACGAGCGGCCGCTGGCCGACCGGGGCCGCCACCAGGCCCCGGACGCCGGCCGCTGGCTGGTCGATTCCGGCATCAACCCCGACTTCGTGCTCTGCTCCACCGCCCTGCGCACCCGGGAGACCTGGAAGCTGGCGGCGCACGAGCTGCCCAAGCGGGCCCGCAAGACGGTGTACGAGGACCGGATCTACGAGGCCAGCCCGGGCGAGATCATCGCCGTCCTCCAGGAGACCCCGGAGGAGTACGCGGACGTGGTGCTGGTCGGCCACAACCCCGGCGTGCTGGGCCTGACCCAGGTGCTGGCGGGGGACGCGGGCGACCCGGACGCGCTGAACCGGCTGCGGCTGGGCGGCTTCCCGACGGCGGCGATCGCCGTGCTCAGCTTCAGCGGCTCCTGGAAGGGCGTCGAGCCGGGGGCGGCCGAGCTGGTCTCGTACTACACGCCGCAGGACTGACCTCCGGGGCGACCGTCCCGGAACGTACGTGAGGGGCGCGCGGGTTGATCCGCGCGCCCCTCGTCTGCGTCGACGGCCCTGCTCGATCGACGGCCCTGCTCGATCGACGGCCTACCTGACCGGCGGCCCTACTCGACCTCGAGGCCGTCGGCCGCCTCGACCTCCTCGCGGGTGATCCCGAGCAGGTACAGCACGGTGTCGAGGAAGGGCACGTTCACCGCGGTGTCCGCGGCCTCGCGCACCACCGGCTTGGCGTTGAAGGCCACCCCGAGCCCGGCCGCGTTCAGCATGTCCAGGTCGTTGGCGCCGTCGCCGATCGCCACCGTCTGCGACAGCGGCACCTTCGCCTGCTCGGCGAACCGGGCCAGCCAGCGGGCCTTGCCCGCGCGGTCCACGATCTCGCCGACCACCCGGCCGGTGAACTTCCCGTCCGCCACCTCCAGGGTGTTGGCCGCCGCGAAGTCCAGCCCCAGCTGCTCCACCAGGTGGTCGGTGACCTGGGTGAACCCGCCCGACACCACGGCGACCTGGAAGCCCAGCCGCTGGAGCGTCCGGATCAGGGTGCGCGCCCCCGGCGTGAACCGGACCTCCGCGCGCACCTTCTCCGTCACCGAGGCGTCCAGCCCGGCCAGCAGCGCGACCCGGGCCCGCAGCGACTCGGCGAAGTCCAGCTCGCCGCGCATCGCCGCCGCCGTCACCTCGGCGACCTTCTCCTCGCAGCCCGCGTGGGCGGCGAACAGCTCGATCACCTCGTCCTGGATCAGGGTCGAGTCCACGTCCATCACCACCAGGCGCTTGGCCCGGCGCTCCAGCCCGGCGGCCACCACCGCGACGTCCACCCGCTGGGCGGCCGCCTCCTGGGCCAGTTCGGCCCGCAGCTCCTCGGTGGCCACGCCGGAGACGGCCAGTTCGACCGCCGTCACCGGGTACTTGGCGAGGCGGAAGACGCGGTCGATGTTGCCGCCGGCCGCGGTGATCCGCGAGGTCAGCGCGGACACGGCGGCGGCGGTCAGCGGGTGGCCGAGCACCGTCACGTGCGAACGGCCCTCGCGGCGCGGCCGGTTGTCGCCGATGCCGGAAAGGATCTCGGCCTGCAGCTTCTGTTCGTCCGCCCAGCGGTGCACGGTGGCCCGCAGGCCGCCCTCGGCGTCCCGGGCGTGCGGCGGGGTGACCAGGGCGCACAGCGTGATGCGCCCACGGGTGACGACCTGCTCGATGTCGATGACGTCGACGCCGAAGCCGGCCAGGGTGGCGAAGAGGCCGGCGGTGATGCCGGGGCGGTCCTTGCCGAACACCTTGACGAGCAGGGTGCGCTCGTCCGCGGTCCGGGGCTGGGCGGCGGGGAGGGGCTCAGCGGCCAGGGGCGATGCGTTCATGGTGGCTCCCACGCTACCCGTCGGCCGCCCCGCCGAGGGCACCCGTCCCACGTCGCGGGACACGCGGTCGCTTCGCATCCGGCCGACCGCCGCGGGTAGCAGCCTGGTCACAGTCACCCGGGGTGACTTTCACGCGCGGACGACGGGCTGGAATGATTCCCCCCGTCAGTCAGAGGAACAGCGCACCCCCGGCCGGGGGCCAAATCGGGGGAACCGAGAGAGCGGGGCAGGCCAGCAGTGCCGCAACTCGTCATTGAGATCAACGGACAGCAGCGGACTCTAGAGCCCGGGCGGTCCTACACCATCGGACGCAACCCGCAGTCGGACTTCACGTTCGACGACGCCAGGGTGTCCTGGCAGCACGGGACCATCAGCTTCAACGGCAACGGTTGGCAGCTGGACGACCACGGCAGCACCAACGGCACCTACGTGGCCGGCGCCCGCACCATGCAGGCCCAGCTGTTCCCCGGTGCCGTGGTGAACCTTGGCAACCCGGAGAACGGCCCCCGACTCGCCTTCTCCGCGCCCGCCCACGTCGCCGCCCCGCAGCCCACCCCGGTGCACGAGGCCGTCACCAGCCGCAGCCCCGCCCCGACGCCCCAGCAGCCCGGCCCCCAGCAGCCCGGCCCGCAGCAGGCCTGGCCGGGGCAGGACCCGTACCAGCAGCAGGCGCAGCAGGCCTGGCCGGGCCAGCAGCCTCCGCAGCACGGCGGTTTCCCGCAGCAGCAGGCCCCGCAGCAGTACCAGCCGCAGGGCCAGCAGCCCCCGCAGCACGGCGGCTTCCCGCCGCAGCAGGGCTTCCCCGCCCCGCCGCAGCACGACGGCGGCCCCCAGCCGACGATGATCCGCAACCTGACGGCCGGCATGCGCACCGTCAGGATCGGCCGTGCGCTGGACAACGACATCGTGGTCTCCGACCTCCAGGTCTCCCGCCACCACGCCGAGCTGCGCCAACTGCCGGACGGCCGCTACGAGATCGTCGACCTCGGCAGCCACAACGGCATCTTCCTCAACGGCCAGCGGGTGCAGCGCCAGCTGATGGGCCCGCAGGACCGGCTGACCGTCGGCCACTCCGGCTTCGTGCTGGTCGGCGACCAGCTGCAGGAGTTCGTCGACGACGGCGCGGTCTCCTTCTCCGCCCGCCACCTGACCGTCGAGGTCGAGCACAAGGGCGCCAAGAAGATCCTGCTCAACGACGTCAGCTTCGGCGTCCCGGAGAAGTCCCTGGTGGCCGTCATCGGCCCGTCCGGCTCCGGCAAGTCGACCCTGCTGCGCGCCCTCACCGGCTACCGCCCGGCCGACCGCGGCGAGGTGCTGTACGACGGCCGCAACCTCTACAAGCAGTTCGCCGAACTCCGCTCCCGGATCGGCCTGGTGCCGCAGTCGGAGATCCTGCACCGCGAGCTCACCGTGCGGAAGGGCCTCAAGTACGCGGCCCGGCTGCGCTTCCCCGGCGACACCGAGGCCCGCGAGCGCGACGCCCGGATCGACGAGGTGCTGTACGAGCTGCGCCTGGACAAGCGCGCCGACAACAAGATCACCGCACTCTCCGGCGGTCAGCAGAAGCGCGTCTCGGTCGCCCTGGAGCTGCTCACCAAGCCCTCGCTGATCTTCCTGGACGAGCCCACCTCGGGCCTCGACCCGGGCATGGACCGCGAGGTCATGCAGATGCTGCGCGGCCTCGCCGACGACGGCCGCACGATCCTGGTCGTCACCCACTCGGTGGCCGAACTCGCCCTCTGCGACCGGCTGCTGGTGATGGCGCCGGGCGGCTCGGTGGCCTACTTCGGCCCGCCGGACGAGGCGCTGCACTTCTTCGGGTACGAGACCTGGGCGGACGTCTTCCAGGCCTTCGAGAACTACCCGGAGCACGACTGGGCCGGCCGCTACCGCGGTTCGGTGCACTACCAGCAGTACTCCGCCCCGACCGTCGAGGCGGGCGAGGTGCAGCACGTCCAGGTCGCCCAGGAGGCCATCAAGCCGCCCAAGCCGCAGAGCTGGGGCTCGCAGCTGTGGACCCTGATGCGCCGCTACATGTCGGTGCTCGCCTCGGACCGAGGCTTCCTGGCGCTGTCGGTGCTGCTGCCCGCGGTCATCGGCGCGGTCAGCGTGCTGATCCCCAACGAACCGGGGCTCGCGCCGAATCCGAAGACCCAGCTCCACCTCAACAACGGGGCCGCGACGATCCTGCTGATCCTGGCGATCGGCGCGTGCTTCTCCGGAGCGGCCAACTCCGTCCGAGAGTTGATCAAGGAACGGGCGATCTACGAACGGGAACGGGCCACCGGCCTGTCCCGGTCGGCGTACATGATGTCCAAGATCATCGTGCTGGGCATCTTCTCGGTGATCCAGGGCGCGATCATCTCCGCCGTCGGCTTCCTGCCGCGCAAGCTCCCCGAGCACGGCCTGATCGTCAAGAACATCCCGATGATCGAGATGATTATCGGCATGATCCTGCTGAGCTTCGCCGCGATGATGTTCGGCCTGATGATCTCCGCGCTGGTGAAGACCGCCGAGAAGACCATGCCGCTGCTGGTCATGTTCGCCATCGTCCAGGTCGTCTTCACCGGCTGCCTCTTCCAGATCTTCGGCAAGCCCGGCCTGGAGCAGGTCGCCTGGCTGATGCCGGCCCGCTGGGGCACCGGCATGGTGTCCACCACGCTCGACCTGTCGCACCTGATGGGCCCCTGGAACAAGGACTTCCAGAACCCCAACTACGACCCGCTGTGGACCCACAGCGTCGCCCAGTGGTCGATCGACGCGGCTGTGCTGGTCGTCATCTCGGTCGTGATCGGCGTGATCGTGACCCGGCTGCAGCGCCGGCACGAGCCGGAGGTCATGCAGAAGGGCTGACGGGCTCCGCCCGAGGGCGCTCTCCCCGTACGGGGGGAGCGCCCTTCCGCGTTCCCGGCGGGCCCACCGGGAACGCGGTGTCGGGCCCACCGGCCTAGGTCCCCGGACCTGCGTCCCGACCGGCCGGGGACCGACGCGGACGCCCCCGCGGCGGCGGTAGTTTGGCGGTATGCCCAGCCCGACCGGTGACCCCCGGACCCCCGCCGGCCCGCCCGCAGCCTGCGACCCGCTGGCCGGCATCGAAGCCGTCAGCCAGGCCCTGCTCGCGATGAGCCGCCACCTCGAGGTCCGCGAGGTGCTGCGCCGCATCACCGCCTCCGCCCGCGACCTGCTCGGGGCCGAGTACGCGGCCCTCGGCGTGCCCGACGACCACGGCGGCTTCGCCCAGTTCGTGGTCGACGGCATCACCGACGAGCAGTGGCGGGCGATCGGCCCGCTGCCCCGCCAGCACGGCGTGCTCGCCGAGCTGCTGCACGAGACCGGCCCCACCCGCCTCACCGACGTCCGCAAGGCCCCCGCCTTCGAGGGCTGGCCCGCCGCCCACCCCGAGATGGACGCCTTCCTCGGCATGCCGGTCCTCGACACCGAGGCCGCCGAGGACGAACCGCAGGTGATGGGCGTCATCTTCCTCGCCAACAAGCGCGGCGGCGGCCTGTTCACCGACCACGACGAGGAACTGCTGCGGATCCTCGCCGCGCACGCCGCCCTCGCCCTCTCCAACGCCCGCCTCTACGAACGCAGTCGGGAACTCACCCTGGCCGGCGAGCGCGCCCGGATCGCCCACGACCTGCACGACGCCGTCGCGCAGAAGCTCTTCTCGCTGCGGCTGACCGCCAAGGCCGCCGCCAAGCTCGTCGACCGCGACCCGGCCCGGGCCCGCGCCGAACTCGAGGAGGTCGCCCGGCTCGCCGCCGAGGCCGCCGACGAACTGCGCGCCGTGGTGGTCGAACTGCGCCCCGCCGCGCTGGAGGAGGACGGGCTGAGCGCCACCCTCGCCTCCCAGGTGCAGGTCCTCGACCGCGCCCACACCGCCGACCTCGCCTTCGCCGCCGACGGCGTCCGGGCCCTGCCGCCCGCCCAGGAGGCCGCGCTGCTGCGGGTCGCCCAGGAGGCGCTGCACAACGCGCTGCGCCACTCCGGCGCGGGACGGGTCACCGTCACCCTGGCCGGCACCCCGGCCCGCGGCGCCGTGCTGCGGGTGCGCGACGACGGCCGGGGCTTCGACCCCGAGTCCGTCCGCCGGGCCGGCCGCCACCTCGGCCTGGCCTCGATGCGCGACCGCGCGGCCGCCGTCGGCGGCACGCTCACCCTGGAGTCCGCCCCCGGCAAGGGGACGCTCGTCGAGATGGAGGTCCCCGGTGCCTGAGAACACGCCGTCGATCCGCGTCCTGCTGGTCGACGACCACCAGGTGGTCCGCCGCGGACTGCGCACCTTCCTGGAGGTCCAGGACGACATCGAGGTGGTCGGGGAGGCCGCCGACGGGGCCGAGGGCGTCGAGCGCGCCCGCGAACTCGACCCGGACGTCGTCCTGATGGACCTCAAGATGCCCGGCGTCGACGGCATCGAGGCGCTGCGCACCCTCAAGGACGGGGGCAGCCGGGCCCGGATCCTGATCGTCACCAGCTTCACCGAGCACCGCACCATGGTCCCCGCGCTGCGGGCCGGCGCCGCCGGGTACGTCTACAAGGACGTGGACCCGGAGGCGCTGGCCGGGGCGATCCGCTCGGTGCACGCCGGCCACGTGCTGCTCCAGCCCGAACTGGCCGAGGCGCTGCTCGCCGACGACGGCCCGCGCGCCCCGCAGGGCCGCGGCGGCACCCTCACCGAGCGCGAGCGCGAGGTGCTCGGCCACATCGCCGACGGCCGCTCCAACCGGGAGATCGCCCGCAGCCTGCACCTGTCGGAGAAGACGGTGAAGACCCACGTCTCCAACATCCTGATGAAGCTGGACCTCGCCGACCGCACCCAGGCCGCGCTGTGGGCCGTCCGCAACGGCGAGGCCCGCGCATAGGGCCTGTCCGGCGGATCTTGCCGGGCACACGACGCCGCGCGCTGATCCGCCAAGATCCGCCGGCGAGGCCCTACCGCTCCTCGCGCTCGTCCACCAGGGCGTTGTAGGCGGCCACCTGGGCCCGCCGGGCGGTGCGCCGCAGGGGGGCCAGCACCGACTGCCGGGCGGCCATCTCGGAGGCGCTCACGGCCGCGCCGTGGCCGCCCGAGGCGATCGCGAGCAGGGCGGACACCTGCCGGGCCGACTCCAGCACCCGGACGGCGCGCGGCGGGTAGCCGGGGGCCAGCAGCTCGGCGTGACCGCGCCGGCGGTACGCCTCCAGGGCGCGCAGCGCCTCCGGGCCGGCGCCGGCCACGTCCAGCCGGGTCAGCAGGAGGGTCGCCTCGCGCAGCCCGTCCGCCAGCTCGCGCTCGGCCTCGTGCAGCGAGGGCACGTCGGCCGGCGGGGCGTCCTGGACCTCGGCGCAGCGCCACAGCACGGTGGCCGAGCGGTCGCCCTCCGGGCCGAACAGCGTGATCTCCGGCACCAGCCCGAGCGGCACCCCCACCGCGAGCACGGCTTCGCCCGCGTCCAGGGCCCGCTGGTTGAAGGCTGCCGGCCCGGTCAGTCCGAGCGGGTGCCCGGCCGAGGGCAGCGCCAGCCGCAGGCCCTTCGCACCCAGTACCCGCAGCCGCCCCAGCGCCCAGGTCAGCCCGTGCTGCTCGCCCGGCGCGTCCCCGGGCAGTCCGGTCACCCGGTGGCCCTCGTCGGCGCCGAGCACGGCCGCGGCGGCGTTGTCCGGCGGCACCAGGCCGGTCAGCAGGGCGTTGCCCCAGGCGGTCAGCCGCCCCGAACGGGGCTCTTCGTACGGATTGTCGGCAGGAGTCGCGAGCATCCGGCCAGCCTACGGAATCGGCGGTCATCCGCGTGGCGTAGGTTTGCCCATGCGCGTGCGGCGCACCCACCCCGTGCCCACCGGCTGCCGGAGTGGCCCGCCGCCCGCACCGACGGCCGACATTGATGTATTTGGGGAAGGCGTAGGCATGAGCGACGTGCTGGAGCTGGTGGACGTATCCGTGGTCCGGGAGGGGCGCGCGCTGGTCGACCAGGTCTCGTGGTCCATCTCCGAGGGTGAGCGCTGGGTCATCCTGGGCCCGAACGGCGCGGGCAAGACCACCCTGCTGCAGATCGCCTCCTCGTACCTCTTCCCGACCTCGGGCAAGGTCTCGGTGCTGGGCGAGAAGCTGGGCGAGATCGACGTCTTCGAACTCCGCTCCCGGATCGGCCTGGCCGGGGCCTCGATGTTCGACAAGCTGCCGGCCGAGCAGACCGTGCTGCAGACCGTGCTCACCGCCGCCTACGGCATGACGGTCAGCTGGCAGGAGTCCTACGAGCAGTCCGACGAGGGCCGCGCCCTCGCGCTGCTCGACCGGATGGGCATGTCCAACCTCACCGGCCGCAAGTTCGGCACCCTCTCCGAGGGCGAGCGCAAGCGCACCCTGATCGCCCGCGCCCTGATGACCGACCCCGAGCTGCTGCTGCTCGACGAGCCGGCGGCCGGCCTGGACCTCGGCGGCCGGGAGGACCTGGTCCGCCGGCTCGGCGCGCTGGCCCAGGACGAGTTCGCGCCGGCCATGGCGATGGTCACCCACCACGTCGAGGAGATCGCCCCCGGCTTCACCCACGTGCTGATGATCCGTCAGGGCAAGGTGCTCACGGCCGGCCCGATCGACACCGAGCTGACCGCCCGCAACCTCTCCAAGTGCTTCGGCCTGCCGCTCACCCTGGAGCGCCACGGCGACCGCTGGTCGGCGCAGGGACTGCCGCTGGGCTGACCCCGGCTCCGTCCGTCGTTCGCGGAGGCTGTCGGAACCGGTCGCACGTGCGACCGGTTTCCGCCCCTCGACCTGCGGGAACTGTCCGCCTCGAAGGCCCTACGCTCCCTAGGATGGTCGTGTGGACAGCTGGACCTGGTGGCTCCTGGCCGCCGCAGCGCTCGGCATACCGCTGGTGCTCACCGCGATGCCGGAGTTCGCCATGTTCGCGATCGGCGCGCTCGTCGCCTCCGGCGCGGCCGGGCTGGGCGCGGGGGTGGTCCTCCAGGCCGTGACCTTCCTGGTGGTCTCGGTCGCGCTGGTGGCCTTCGTCCGTCCGATCGCCTACCGGCAGCTCCAGAAGGGCCCGCAGGTCAAGATGGGCATCGAGGCGCTCCAGGGCGCCACCGCGGTCGTCGCGGAAACCGTCGACGGGGAGGGCGGTCGGATCAAGCTCAACGGTGAGATCTGGTCGGCCCGCGCGCTCCACCCGGACCAGGTCTACCAGCCCGGGCAGCAGGTCGACGTCGTCGAAATCCAGGGCGCGACCGCCCTGGTCGTCTAGGGGAGAGTCCGTGGAACCCGTCCTTATCGTTTTGGTCGTCCTGGTCGTGGTGGCCTTCATCGCGCTGATCAAGACGATCCAGGTCATCCCGCAGGCCAGCGCCGCGATCGTGGAGCGCTTCGGCCGCTACACCCGGACGCTCAACGCAGGGCTGAACATCGTCGTGCCGTTCATCGACCGGGTCCGCAACCGGATCGACCTGCGCGAGCAGGTCGTGCCGTTCCCGCCGCAGCCGGTGATCACCCAGGACAACCTGGTGGTCAACATCGACACCGTCATCTACTACCAGGTCACCGACCCCCGGGCCGCCACCTACGAGGTCGCCAGCTACATCCAGGCCATCGAGCAGCTGACCGTCACCACGCTGCGCAACATCATCGGCTCGATGGACCTGGAGTCCACCCTGACCTCGCGTGAGGTCATCAACGCCGGTCTGCGCGGGGTGCTGGACGAGGCCACCGGCAAGTGGGGCATCCGGGTCAACCGCGTCGAGCTCAAGGCGATCGAGCCGCCGACCTCCATCCAGGACTCGATGGAGAAGCAGATGCGCGCCGACCGTGACAAGCGCGCCGCGATCCTCACCGCCGAGGGCCAGCGCCAGGCGCAGATCCTCAAGGCCGAGGGCGAGAAGCAGGCGGACGTGCTCCGGGCCGAGGGTGAGGCGCAGGCCGCGGTGCTGCGCGCCGACGGTGAGGCGGCCGCGATCCGGACGGTCTTCGAGGCCATCCACGACGGCGACGCCGACCAGAAGCTGCTCGCCTACCAGTACCTGCAGACCCTGCCCGAGCTGGCCAAGGGCGACTCCAACAAGCTCTGGATCATCCCCAGCGAGGTCGGCGACGCGCTCAAGGGCCTCGGTGGCGCCTTCGGCGGCCTGACCGGCAACGGCGGCGGCATGAACGGCGGCGCGGTGGCGGCACCGAGCGTCCCGCAGGCGCCCCCGGCGGCCACGCAGGTGCCGCTCGACCCGGCGGCCGGGCCGCGGCCGGTGGACGTCGAGAAGGGTGCCGCCCGTCCCCGGGTGGACCCGGCGCGGGAGTACCGCAAGATCGACCCGGAGTGATCGGAGAAGTTCTCCGGTCGGGGCCCGCTGCCTGGTGGTGGCGGGCCCCCGGCGTTTCCCGGGGCCGCGGCGGTGCGACCCGTCGCGGTAGGGCCGTGTGGCGTGCGTCCCGAATCGTGGGCGGGCCTGGTCCGGCCGGTGCGCGGTCCGGCATGATCACGTCGGACAGGACCACGAGGAGAGGTGACCCATGACGCTCTGGGAGGCGATCGCCGTCCTGGTGGCCGGCGTCGGCGCCGGGATGATCAACGTCATCGTCGGCTCCGGGACCCTGATCACCTTCCCGGTGCTGCTCGCCGTCGGCATCCCGCCGGTGACCGCCAACGTGTCCAACTCCTTCGGCTTGGTGCCCGGTTCGCTCAGCGGCGTGTTCGGCTACCGGCGGGAACTGGTCGGCCAGGGCCGTCGGCTGCGCCGCTTGGGCACCGCCTCGCTGCTCGGCGGGCTGCTCGGCGCGCTGCTGCTGATCGAGCTGCCCAAGGGCGCCTTCGACGCGATCGTCCCGGCGCTGATCCTGCTCGCCCTCGTCCTGGTGGTGGTCCAGCCCCGGGTGGCCAAGGCCGTCGCCGCCCGGCGACGCGCCGACGGCGATCCGGACGGCGGCCCGGTGCTGCTGGCCGGGGTGTTCCTCACCGGCATCTACGGCGGCTACTTCGGCGCCGCGCAGGGCGTCCTGCTGATGGCGCTGATGGGCATGCTGCTCCAGGAGGAGCTGCAGCGGATCAACGCGGTGAAGAACGCACTGGCACTGATCGTCAACGGGGTCGCCGCGCTGTTCTTCCTGTTCACCTCGACGGTGAACTGGACGGCCGCCGGGCTGATCGCGGCGGGCTCGCTGGTCGGCGGCCTGATCGGCGCCAAGGTCGGCCGCCGTCTCCCGCCGGCCGCGCTGCGCGGGGTCATCGTGGTGGTCGGGCTCGCGGCCGTCACCAAACTGCTGCTGAGCTGAATTGACCGGGCGTCGGACGGCTGTGGGATCGTACGTCGGACCGACTGACCGTACGTGAATCGGAGAAGTGCGCCATGGCCCTGGAAATGCGCGAGATCTGCGAGCGCTGTGAGGTGTCGCTGACCGCCGACGGCCCCGCCTCGATATGTTCCTACGAGTGCACCTTCTGCGCCGACTGCACCGAGGCCATGGCCGCCAACTGTCCCAACTGCGGCGGCGAACTGGTGGTCCGTCCGCGCCGGAAGGCCGCCTGACCGGCGAGCGGCCGGTCGCTGACCGGCACCCGACCGACGATCCCCGGAGCGCACCGATGAGCAGCAGGGCACGACTGAGCGAGGACGAGATCGGCGCGGCCCTGACCGCCGTGCCGCTGTGGAGCCGGGAAGGCGACAGCATCGTCCGCAGCGCCGACGCCCCCGACTTCCCGGCCGCGATCCGGGTGGTCGCCGCCGTCGCCGAACAGGCCGAGGCGCTGGACCACCACCCCGACATCGACATCCGCTGGCGCACCGTGCGCTTCGCGCTCTCCACCCACAGCGCCGGCGGGCTCACCGGCCTGGACTTCACCCTCGCCGCCCGCATCGACGACGCCCTGCGCGCCGAGTCCGCGGTCTGAGGCCCGACCCCGCCCCCGCCGAGGGCCCCGGCGGGCCGCCCGGGCGGGCGTGAGATGCTGACTGCCGCGATCGGCAGGCAGCGGGGGGCAGGGAGGGACGGAACGGTGGCTCAGGAGCCCTTCGGAGACCCCCACGCCCAGCAGCAGCCGTGGTACCCCGACGGCCCGCAGCAGGACTGGCCGGGGTACCACGACCCGCAGCAGCCGACCGCCCAGTGGCAGCAGCCGGACCCGCACGGGCCGTGGCAGCAGGCGGACCCGCACGGGCCGTGGCAGCAGGCGCCGCAGTATGACCAGCAGCCGTACGACCAGCAGCCGTACGGGCAGCAGCAGGGCGGGTACGGGCAGCCGGTGTACGACCAGTCGGCGTACGGGCAGCAGGGCGGCTACGGGCAGACCGGGTACGTCGAGGGCGGCTACGCCCAGGGGCAGGAGCAGTACCAGCTGTACGAGCAGCCGTACCGGCAGCCGCACCCGGAGTACCCGGGCCACGGGCAGCAGCCGTACGCCGCGGCGGCGCAGGTGCAGGCGCAGGTACAGCCCTCGGACGACGGGCTGTACGTCCCGGCGGGGGCGGAGTACTCGGCCGACGGCTACGTGCAACTGGAGGAGCCCGCTGCGGAGCCGGCGACCGCCGTCGAGGAGAGCGGTGACCGGGTCGCCGAGGCGGGCGAGTCCGCCGAGGCCGGCGAGTCCGCCGGGCCCGCCGCTCGCTCGCGGGCGGCCCGGCGCGGTGACGCCGCCCCCTCCGCTCCCGCCTCCGCCTCGCTGGTGGACAAGGTCCGGTCGGCCGTCCTGACCGGCGAGCACGTGCCCAGCAGGCGGGCCCTGCTGGTGCGGGCCGGCGCCGGGGTGGCCGCGCTCGGGGTGCTGATAACCGCCGCGCTGACGGTCGGCGCCGAGGGCGGCGGCAGTGCGGCCGCGACCGGTGGCGGCGAGCCCGGGTTCGCGGTGGCGCACACCAAGGCCTGGTCCGCGCAGCCCGTCGCCGCCGCGCAGCCCGCCGGCGACGACACCCTGGTCGGCAGCTGGCTGCTGGCCGACGCGGTGGTCCGTGCCGACGGCTCCGGCGTGCACGCGTACGACCGGACGGCGGGCAAGCCGACCTGGTCAGTCGAGCCCCCGGCGGCCGGGGCCGTCCCGTGCGGGCTGTCGGCCGGCGTGAACCAGGCCGGGCTGGGCGCGGCCCTGTTCCGGCCGCAGGCGGACCCGAAGAGCCCCTGCACCCTGGTCGCCGCCGTGGACACCAGGACCGGCAAGACCGCCTGGACCAAGACCCTCTCGGACGCCAAGGAGGCCTACTCGGCGCGGATCGGTGTCACCGAGGACATGGTGATCGCGGTCGGCGACGACCGGGCGGTGGCCTGGGCGGCGGCCGACGGGAAGGACGTCTGGCAGTACACCGGGCAGGGCAAGTTCTGCACCCTGTCCGGGGGCGCCACCGGCAAGACCGTGCTGGTCGCCTCCACCTGCGCCGACTCCACGCCCGCCGACCAGGCCGTCTCGCTGAACGCGGCGGACGGCAAGGTCGGCTGGTGGCGGGGCCTGAACAACCAGCCGAAGACGGTCACCGTGCTCTCCGCCGAGCCCGCCGTGGTGCTCACCACCGGTGCGAAGCCGGAGGAGGACCGGGTGTTCGCCTGGGGAGCCGCCGGCGACCCGGCCGCGGAGATCCCGGTGGTCACCGACGGCAGTCGGCTGGCCGTCACCCATGGAACGTTCTCGGCCACCCCCGAGGTCTTCTTCGAGGGCCGCACGATGGTCGCCGCGATGACCCCGACGAACCCCGGCGGGCCGGTGTCCGCGGTCGGCTACGACCTGGACACCGGCAAGCAGCGCTGGAAGGCGCCCACCGCCGCCAAGGGCACCGCCCGGGCCGTCGGCATCGACGGCGGCTCGCTGGTGCTGGCCGCCGACGAGCGCCGCGACCAGCCCGCCCGGCTCGGCCGCTTCCCGCTGGCGGGCGGTCAGGAGGCGGTCGGCGGCAACTTCCCGCCGGGCACCGGCTCGCTGCTGCTCTCCGGGCGGGTGCTGATCGGTGGCGGACAGGTGGTCGTGGTGCCCGAGCACGCGGCCAACTACGGCACGGCGGCGGGCTACCAGGCGAAGGGCTGAGCGCCGCCCCCGGCGCGGCTAGGCCGCCGTGACGGGCTGCTGCCCCGGTACGGCCGGCAGCCAGTCGGCGAGCTCCCGGGCCTCCGAGACGCGCAGGCCGAGCGCCAGCATCAGGGTGGCCTGCGGCGTCGGTACGAACGGGCGCCGCAGCAGCTTCATCCCGGCCTGCTCGGGCGTCCGGTCGGCCTTGCGCTGGTTGTCCTCCGCGCACGCGGCCACGGTGTTCATCCAGCTGTCCTCACCACCGCGCGACCTCGGGTGCAGGTGGTCCACCGTGGTGGCCCGGCGCCCGCAGTACGCGCACAGGTGCTGGTCACGGGCCAGGACCCCGCGCCGCGACCACGGGGCCTGTTGTCGGAACGGCACCCTCACGTACCTCTGCAGTCTGATCACCCGAGGCACCGGAACGGCCACGCCCGTCCCCCGGATCGAGCGCAGCGGATGCGCCTGCTCCACCACCGCCTTGTCCTGGAGCACCAGGACGACGGCGCGCTGGAGCGACACCGTCGTCAGAGGCTCGTAGCTCGCGTTCAGAACCAGCGTGTTGCGCACTCGGCACACCCTTCCCACGGGCGTGCCACGGCGGCACGACCGTCTCCACACACGTCACTGCCGCCGCGCGGCGGTGAAACCACTCTGAATGGGCCCGCAGCCGACTAACAACGGAATTTCCGGTATCGGGGAGGAGCCCGGGGGAGGGCCACCGGCGAACGGACCCGGGGCCTCGGGGAAAACTCGCTGGCCGGAACCGCGTAGGCTCTATCAGGCTGGAGTCGTACCGACCCGGGGCCCGACCGAACCGAACCGGGCCGACAGCGGGCGGACGCCCGATCGAAGGAGAAGCGTGACCGTGACGGACATCGTCGACGAGCTGCGGTGGCGTGGGCTGATCGCCCTGTCCACCGACGAGGACGCACTGCGCAAGGCGTTCGCGGACGGCCCGGTCACGTTCTATTGCGGCTTCGACCCGACGGCCCCCAGCCTGCACCTCGGCAACCTGGTGCAGATCCTCACCATGCGCCGCATCCAGCAGGCGGGGAACCTCCCGCTCGGCCTGGTCGGCGGCGCCACCGGCCTGATCGGCGACCCGAAGCCCACCGCCGAGCGCGTGCTCAACGACCCCGAGACGGTGGCCGGCTGGGTGGAGCGCCTGCGCGGCCAGATCTCGCGCTTCCTCGACTTCGAGGGCCCGTACGCGGCGCGCATGGTCAACAACCTGGACTGGACCTCCGGGATGTCGGCGATCAGCCTGCTGCGCGACGTCGGCAAGTACTTCCGCGTCAACAACATGATCGCCAAGGAGGCCGTCGCCCGACGGCTCAACTCCGACGCGGGCATCAGCTACACCGAGTTCAGCTACCAGATCCTCCAGGGCATGGACTACCTGGAGCTGAACCGCCGCTACGGCTGCACCCTGCAGACCGGCGGCAGCGACCAGTGGGGCAACCTCACCGCCGGCACGGACCTGATCCGCAAGGCTGACGCGAAGTCCGTGCACGCGCTGGCCACGCCGCTGATCGTGAAGGCCGACGGCACCAAGTTCGGCAAGACCGAGTCCGGCACGGTCTGGCTCGACCCCGAGCTGACCACCCCGTACGCCTTCTACCAGTTCTGGCTGAACGCGGACGACCGGGACGTCTCCAACTTCCTGCGGATCTTCAGCTTCCGCTCGAAGGAAGAGATCGAGGAGCTGGAGCGCGAGACCGCCGAGCGCCCCGCCGCCCGCCTCGCCCAGCGGGCCCTGGCCGAGGAGCTCACCACGCTGGTGCACGGCGCCGACCAGTACGAGCGCGCGGTCGCCGCGTCCAAGGCCCTGTTCGGGCAGGGAGACCTGGCCGACCTGGAGGCCCCGACCCTGGCCGCGGCCCTGGCGGAGGTCCCGAAGGCCGAGGTCACCGAGCTCCAGCCGGTCGTCGACCTGCTGGTCGCCGTCGGCCTGGCGCCGAGCCGCTCAGCCGCGCGTCGGACGGTCAAGGAGGGCGGCGCCTACCTCAACAACGTCAAGGTGACGGACGAGGAGGCAGTGCCGACCGAGGCCGACCTGCTGCACGGCCGCTGGCTCGTGCTGCGACGCGGCAAGCGCAACCTGGCGGCGGCGGAGCTGGTACCGGCGTCGGCGTGACCGAAAGCCGACGCCGCTGAGCTGCGGCTTCGACGAACGAGGGCGGGATCCAGCCGGATCCCGCCCTCTACGTTTGACGATGTCCTCCAGGTGGCCTAGTGTTGAACGAGTCGCTGGAGCGGCCACCCCACTCAGCAAGACCCACTCTCACACCTCGAAGCCCATTCAGTTGGGTTCGTCGGCGTATTCGTCGGCAGGGTGCGGGTGTGAATTTCGAGTAACTCTTGAAATGCGGTAAAGTGGTGGTCGTCGCGAAAAGCGGCCCGACCAGTTCGGAAAATCGGATGAATGAAACTCCGGAAAACGGAGCGGAAAACATCTGATAAGCTGGAACACGAAAGAACGAAGCGCCCGGAGGGCCCGCTGGAAGGCGGTCCGAAGGAAGCGTCCGTTCCTTGAGAACTCAACAGCGTGCCAAAAGTCAAC